>CAZOXS010000156.1:0-10255 GCA_964583785.1 uncultured Victivallales bacterium | reverse complement strand
CGTCGGCATGGTGACGCTCAAGCTGCAGCCAGGCGAGGGTCTGCAATGTCTTGCCGAGGCCCATCTCGTCGGCCAGCAGTCCGCAGAAGCGGTTTTTCTCCAGGAAGCGTAGCCAGTCGATGCCGTCCTTCTGGTAGGGTCGCAGGATGCCGGCGAGGGGTTCCGGCACCGGGGTGCGCTCGATCTGGAGCGTACGGTTGGATTGTTCCGCCTGCCGCCGCCAGGCCGGATCATCGTCGATGTCCACGCCGTCGAGCGCATCCAGTGACGATTTCACGAAGGGGGCGTAAAGATTGGATAGCCGGAAGCGTCCGGCAGCGTCGGCTTCGGTACTGTCGCAGTCGGAAAAAACGCCCAGCATCGACTCCACGGCTGGCGTGTCGATCAGCACGGGCTGGCCGTCGCGCTCGACCCAGGCGTCGCCCTTGCGCAGTGCGTTGTGGATCTCGGCCTGCGAGATGCTGGTGCCGCTGGCGTCCTCGAAGTCGAAGCCGACATCGAACCAGCGGCCTTGTGCATCCTGCTCGATCTTGACCACCGGCGTCGCGAAGGGCAGCGACTCGAAGAAGGGCATGACGCGGCCGTGCAGGTCGATCTGCCAGCCCTGGCGTCGCAGGGCGGGCAGGCTGCCGCCGAGGAAGTTGAGCACCTCGCGCGAACCGACGATGCTGTTGAGCGAGTCGCCGGACTCGCCGCGCAGGCCCAGCGTGGCCAGCAGCCCGAGGGCGTCGGTCTCGGCCGGCTTGTTGCGGGCGGTGTAGCGCATTAGGTCATCGGGGTCGGGGATCGCGAAATGCTCGCGGGCGTCCGGTTTGGCGGCCACCAGTTCCACCGGCTCGTAGACGGCATAGAGCACGGCCGAGAGCGAGGCGGGGCTGCCGTGGATCTCGAGGCGGAAGCGCGGGGTGGCGGGGTCGACGGTGAAGAGATCGGGGGTGATGTCGCTCTGGAGCGGCGCGTGCTTGGTCAGCAGGGGAAGTTCCCCCTGCAGGAAACGCAGCACATGGGGGCGCGTGATGGTGATCGGGTTCTGGTAGATCTCGTGATAGGGCTCCGGCAGCACGTTGGCCACCGGCCAGAAGTGGTCGGCCCCGTAGGCCCATGCCTGGTTGCCGGCGACGACATAGAACGGGTCCTCGCCCGGCGGCAGGCCGGGCATGTCGGTAACGGCGGCCAGTCGCAGGTTGCCGCTGGCTGGGTCGAACTCAATCCGCAGATGCGTCTGAAGGGGCTGGCGGTGGATCGAGACCGGCATGTCGTCGGTATCGACGATCGTCTGGTCCGCCAGCAGGTGCAGCAGGTTCATGAAGTCGCGGCGCCCGAGGGCGAGGCGGGCCTTGGCCGGTCCTTCGCAGATATCCTCCAGTACGAAAAGCAGGGCCTCATCGTTCTTTTCCAGCCCCGGAACCGTGCCCGGCGGCACGGCATCGACCGGAATGTCACGCCCCTCGATGGTGATGAAGCAATGCACCTTCACTGCGTCGTCCGCCACATCCTCCATCCAGGCCGGATCCAGCACCACCTTGACGGCGGCGGGTACGGTGCCGGTTGCACCGCGGCGGCCGCGCTTGAGGTAGAGATCCTCGTTGATCGCCGCCAGCCGGTTGGCGCGGCGGATCTCCTCCTTGTGCTTCTGCTCGCGCTCGGGATCGGCCTGCCGGGCGGCGATCACCAGGCCGAGGGCGATCACGTGCGTGCAGATAATGCCCCGTTCGCGGTTGGCGTAGCAGGGGCAGTCACTCTCGACATTGCCATCGCGCAGGATCCGCATGCGGGTGTTGAACTCGCGGTTGGTGTGGACCAGGGTGCCGGTGATATAGGGCGGTTCGTATTCAGCCTTCAGGACGGCTCCCTGCTCAACCAGGCTGTGCGCCTCGCGCACGACCTGCGCACCGGCCCAGGCCTCGAGCCGCTTGATCGTGATCGGGATCTTGTTGGGTGTGTCGCCGTTTTTCGTGTTGGTGGGCATGGTGCGAACCGTTTAAATCCTTGTTTCGTAAAAATGAGCGTCAAATGTAGCAAACCCCCACGGAAAAGCAAAAACAGAATTGCCTCACTGAAGCAAAGATGTCCTGATTCCCGTCTGCAGTTTTGGCGGCGGCGTAAGGGATTGCTATCTTTCCCGATGGTAGTTATATTAAAAGTCAGTTAGAGGTTCGGCGAGCCGCTGAAAAAGGAGTCGATGACATGAGATTAAAGTGGATTGGATTGGTGTTGGCGACGGTGGGTCTGCTGGCGGTGCCGGTGCTGAAGGCGGCAGAGGATGCCGCAGTAAAGGTGGATGCAATCAAGGTCGATGTTGACAAGGATGTCGCGCGATTGTTGAAATCGGCGGGGGCGCTTACCGTGGCGCGCAAGAGCCCTTACGGCGGCGGCATAGACAGTCTGTACCTCGGCTTCGGGGCGGATGGCAAAGCTGTGGTCGGGGTAGCCCTGCGCAAGACCAAGACTTATGCCGAGACGATAGCAATCGTGGCCGTTTCGCCAGCGGCCGAAGGCTTCGTGATCAAGGCGGCTGAGATTCCGGATATCGGGACGTTCCATGGCAAATCGCAAACCATGGCGCAGGACGCGCTTAAGGACATCACCGGTCGTTCACTGAAGGACAGCAAAGAGGCTCGCGGACTGGTGGATGCGGTGTCTGGGGCGACGAAATACTACAAGGCGATCTATGTGAGCTATTCCCTGATGGCATCCAAGGTGATCGACGAGCTTTCGGCTCTGCCCGACTGGCCACGTGAAGCACTCGAATAGAATTGAGGTGACCGGTTGAGGCGTGCGATCCCCTCCAAGGGTGAAGGTTTGGTTGCCAAGCCCGAATGGCTGGCTCGCCTTCCGGAGCGTGTTTTTTTCCCGTTGGTTGAATCGGTTAACCGATGCAAGCTTATTCCGTTGGTGCGCCAGGGGGATCGCGTGCGGCTCGGCGAACCGCTGGCCGAAGGGGAGGCGTTGGTTGTTCACGCCTCTTGTGCTGGCGTTGTCGAGTCAGTCGATACGCTGTCAATCTCTGTCCGCTGCGAGCCTCCTGCAAATCACAACCCTGTTCCGGGGAAAGCACATGGACACGAAGACTTGGCCGATTTTGCGCGGGACGCGGGGTTGGTTGGGATGGGCGGCAGCCTGTTCCCCTCGGCGATCAAGTTCAAGGCGGCCACGAAGATTGATACGCTGGTCATCAATGCCGTCGAGTGCGAGCCTGGAATCCAGATCGACGAGGCTTTGCTGCTGTATGATGCGGATGATGTTCAAGCCGGGCTTGATTGTCTGGCCGGTGCATTGGGTGTCCGGCGCACCGTGCTGGCGGTCAAGCGGGCATCGGCTGGGCATCTGGCTCCATTCGCGGCGCGGTGCAAGGCGGACGTGCTGCGGATGAACAACCGGTATCCGGCCGGGGCGGAGAAGCTGATTGTTGCCCGGTTGACCGGGCGTATGCCACCAGCGGGCGTATTGCCCATGAGTCTCGGGATCCTCGTGATCAGCGTGGCGTCGCTCTGGGCGATCGGGCGGCGTTTGCGGCTGGGAGAACCGGTCATGTGGCGTCCGCTGACGCTGACCGCGCCGGAACACCCCGTTCGCAACCTGATTGTTCCGGTGGGAACGCCGCTGAGGCATTTGCTGGAGGTTTACGGCATCCCGTTTGATCCGCAAACGCACCTGCTGGTGACCGGCGGGTTGATGATGGGGGCGCAGGCACAGCCCGAAACCGCCGTCACCAAAGGAACCAACGCGGTGTTCGTGAACCCGCTGGCTGTACGATTGACCAAACCGGAAGATCCCTGCATCCTGTGCGGGGCCTGTTTCGATGCCTGCCCATTGGGACTGCACCCTAGCGGCATGGCCGAGCGGATCAAGGCCGGGAAAGCATCGGCGGCGTTGTCCGCCCAGTTGCGCGAGTGTTTCCTGTGCGGGGCCTGTTCGGCTGTCTGTCCGTCGAACATCCCATTGGCGCAGTATTTCCGTGAGGCCAAGGCGAAAGGAGTCCGATGACGGTACCCGCCCCATTCCTGCGTCGCCGGGCCGACACGCGGGGCATGATGCTGGTCATGCTGGCCTGTCTCGGCGTGACGGCCACTCATTTTGCACTGCGCTATGATCCGCAATTCCTACCGCGCTTTGCCGCCTATCTCGCATTGGGCGCGGCGATTGATCTCGCCTACGGCCTGCTGCGCGATGGTCGTCCCGGCTGCCCGCTGGCCAGCACATGGGTGACCGTGGCGCTGCTGGTGCTGAGCGTGCCGGCCCGCATGCCCGCTTGGCAGGTCGCCAGCGGCATTTTCGTGGCTGTGTTTTTTGGCAAGCGGATTGTGGCGCCGGGGGCGCTGCGGGTGAACCCGATGCTGTTGGGGCGGCTGTTCATGATGATTGTCTTTGCCAACTCGATCCAGGTCTGGCTTGCACCCGATGCGGAGATTGATGCGCTGAGTTCGGCGACACCCCTTGGCTTATATGCCGCCGAGGGCGAGACCTGGCCAACCTTGCAACTCTGGCTGGGCGAGATCCGTGGCGACTGGGAAGGCATTTATGCCGTGCTGCCGGGATCGCCGGGGGAGGTGATGCCGCTGCTGGCGTTATTGTGCGGGCTGGTGCTCTACGTGAGTGGCGTCTCGGACTGGCGGGCGGGAACCACGTTTGTGCTGGGGTTCGGTGCCGCCTGTCTGGTGCTGGATATGCCGCTGGTGCATCACATGAGTGCGGGGTCGCTCCTGTTCACCGCCGTCTATATTGTCAGCGATCCGCGTAGCATGCCCGGTTCGAAAGCGGGCCGTCTGATCGCCGGTCTGCTGGCCGGTGTGCTGAATGCCGCGATTCGCCGACACGGTTACCTGCCCGAGGGGGTGGTGCCGGCGGTGCTCGCGGTCAACCTGCTGAGCCCCACGCTCGACCGCCTCGCCTTCGCTGTCCGCGGCCGATGGCTGCAGCGCCGGCAGGGAAAAAGTGAGTAGTCTCTAGCGGTTGGGGGGAGGTAACTGGCGCAGATCCGCACCCTCCCGGTGCAGGATCACGGCCGCGACGCGCGGCACATACATACGGGTCTCGATCGGCAGGGCATCGGCAATATCCTCGAAATGGCGACCTCCCTGTTGTTTCAGCGTCCGTCCCACGCGCCCTTCGCCGGCGTTATAAGCGGCCACGGCGAGCGGCCAGTCCGCAAACCGGCCGTGCAGCAGGCGCAGGTAGCGGGCGGCTGCCGAGGCGCTGCGCTGTGGGTCGGTGCGTTGGTCGACGGGCGTGGTCTGCAACCCGAAGCGCGTGGCCGTGGCCGGCATGAATTGGAAAAGCCCGACCGCGCCGACCGGGCTTTTTGCTTTCGGGTTGAATGCGGACTCGACCTCTGCCAGCCAGATCAACTCGCCGGGTACGCCTTCCGCTTTGAAAATCGCCTTCAGATCGGGGGCCAGTTCCCTTGCCAGCGGCACCGGTGTTGCCGGCAGACGCGCCGTCCAGGTCTTCATGTCCTGATTCAGGTTGACTTTGTGTTTGCGGGTAGCCGGCGGGCGCACGCCCGGTGGTGTCGGCTTTGGAGGAACCGTGTGCGGTGGTGTGGGCGGTGGCGGCATCGGTGTCCTCGTGTATGCTTCCGCTACCTGCAGGTATCCCAGCCGCTGGCGGAACCATTCCGCGGCGGCTTCGCCGCCCTCAACCTGCTGCAGCCGCTGCAGGGCCTGTTCGGCATGCGGGCGCAAGGCCGCGACCTGTTCCCACGACGTTCCATCCAGCGCTTGCTCGATCAGCCGTCCGATCAATTCCCAGTCCACCTCGACTTGATCCGACAAGCTAGCTAGCTGATCAACCAACGGGCTTTTTTCAATCTCCTGTGCCACCGCCGTGCCGATCCGCGAGACGGCATCCCAGTCGACTTCCCACCCTTGGCCTGTCACATGTCCCGGCGGCAGTGTCAGGGCGCATAAGGCAACAACCAGGTGCACACCATTCTGCATTTTTTCGGTAACTTTGCTCATGTCCGCATCATACCGGAACCAGTGCAGACGAAGCAATCCCGGAAACGTCAATCAGAAGCCTTTCCAGCGGCCGAAGTGGTCGCGCCAGTATTGCCAGCTCCCGTACTTCGTCATGCAGACCTCATGCAGCCAGCGCAGCCGGGGGATCGAGAACCGCATCGGCGGCATCTGGTCCTCGACAAAGGCGCGGAACGCCTTGAGATTGTAGCAGGGGATAGCCGCGAACATGTGATGCTCGATATGGTACTCCATGTGCCAGTACAGGAATGAGCTCAGGGGATCGAGCCGTGCGGAACCGCAACTGACGCGAAAATCCGGGTGGTTGGGCTCGCAGGCGGCATGCTGGTGCGCACTGCAAAGCGTTCCGTGGAAAAACGGCCCGTAGAACGGGGCGAAGGTGATCAGCACTGGCAGGAACCAGAGTCCGGGAACGATACCGCTGAGACCAAGATAGAGACAAGCGGCAACGAAAAGCACATGGCTGATGAGCGCGAATACGGCAAAACGATGAACGGCCTTGCGATCCTTCTCGCTAGCGCGTTGCAGGATGAATTGCTCCCAGGTGTCCAGTTGGTAGCCGCGTCCGCGCCAGCCGATGCTGGTTGGTTTAAGGGTGAAAAGGCGGGTCAGGTTGGTGAACAGGCTGCGCACCTGCAGGACCTTCAGAAAAAGGAAATAGATGCTGTTCCATTTGAACTCTACGTAGTTGGGGGTGTCCTCGCCGTCGCTGCCCTGATGCAGGGTGTAGCGGTGGTGGTAGTTGAGGTGGCTGATACGGTACAGGTGGGGATTCCAGGGCCAGTAGAGCCAGCCATACAAGGTGGCAAAAAAGCGATTCAGCGTCTTGCCGGGGAAGACGGTGCCATGGTCGAATTCATGGATGGCGTCGCCGAAATGCTTGTAGACGGTGCCGTGGAGGTACAAGGCGACCGCCAATACGATCCAGCGCTGGGTCATGACGGCCCACCAAGCCAATCCGCCCGTTGCTGCCACGATCGTGAGGAAACCGATGGCATGGAAAAAGCCCTTGGCGTAGCTACGCTGCGTGAACTTTAACAGGTCTTCCTTGCTGATATCGACCCGCACCCAGTCAATATCCCGGTGCTCCCACTCCTGGAGCGGATTCCATGCCGCAATAGCGTCCATCTTGATCCTCCTCGATAAGCAGTACGGTAAGTCAATTCTGCGAAACCGCAAAACCCTACGATACAAAACAATACCTGACCGGTATCATTATGTCCGGAATTTATATGTATGGAGATCGTAAATCAAGTCGAATAATCTGCAGTCCAAACAGTAGTCAACCGCCTCCCTCCCTGGATTGCAGATTATAGTGCCATCCATCCGCGCGTCGAGCGTACCCGTGCGCACAAGCTGACTGATATTATGGTTATCGGCATTTGCGCAACGCGCGGCTGGATGCACGCGCAAGGACGATTGCCTGCTGGCAGGTCCGCCCCGTATCGTCAAGGGCCGAGGTCCGCACGGTATGGGGATTCGGCTCGACAATCCGCCCCGCTCTTGATAACCATTCGCGGATGAAATTGCGCTTGTTGCTACCTCTTACGTTTGCCGTCACGGTGGTGCTTTGGAGTATGGTGACCTGGCCGTTGCCGGTGCGGGTTTGCGATGCGATCCCGAGTTCCGCGCTGAATGCGCATGGCCAGCCGCCCCGTGCCATGATCGCCGGTGACCATCTGCAGCTTCTCTACCGGTTCTGGCTGTTCGGCGATATGCTCAAGGGGCACAGTCCTGTCGGTAGGAATGTTTACGAGTTCAACCGCAACAACGATGCGTCGCGTTACCTGCCCGGGGCATACTATCTGCCCTTTTCGCTGGTTTACACGGCGGGCGAGGAATGGCTCGGAAGACCATTCGGTTGGAATCTCACAGGCTGGGTGTCCCTCTGGTTGACCTACGTCTTCACGATACTGATTCTCCGGTTCTATACGGGAAATCCCTGGGCATGGTTTGTTTTCGGGGCGCTGGCGATCCTTTTCCCTTACCGCTACAGTGCGCTGCTGGGGGGGAGCCCGACGGGGTTCGCCATGATGTGGGTGCCGCTGGTGATTCTTGGCCTGGAGTGGGCGTTGCGTCGCCAAGGCACGGTGGGGGGGGCGGTTGCCGGGCTCGGTTTGTTTCTCGCCTGCATCTCGGATCTGCAACTATTCTTCTTCATCTTCCTGCTGGCTGTGCTCTGGGGGGCGGGGCTGTTCCTGCTCTGCTGGCATCGCGATCGGCACCCGTTTCATTTGACGGTGATTTCCGCTGCCGGGACGATCTGGCCGGTCGCGGTCGCCCTGGCGGGGTGCTATGCTTACTCCCGCCACCTGTCGCGTTTCATCGCCGGCTCCGCGCATATGGCGTCCGGTCGACCGATGCGGGAAGTCGCTTTATATTCGCCCACGCGCGAAATGCTGCTTTCGCTGGATCTGGCGGTCAACGATCACGGTGTCTACATGGGATACGTCTGGGTGCTGCTGGCAGTCGCGGGCGGGCTGTTTGCCCTGTATCTCGCCCTGACTCGGAAAGCGTGGCAACCCGTGATCGTGGCGCTGGCCTGGGCGGTGGCGCTGGTGCTGCTATACGCATTGGCTTTCGGTCCCCACGGTCCTCGCGACGGGCTCCTGTTCGTGATGGCGCGTAGGGTGCTACCACCTTTGCGGATGATCCGCCAGTCCGCCCGCTTCCTGACGCTGGCCCCCACGCTCGTCCCCGTCATGCTTTGTGTGGTGACTGTGCCGCTCTTCCGTCGGCTGTCGCGGCGGGCAGGCGCGTTGCTGCTAGGAGTGTTCGCCGTCGCCATGACGTTTGAGTATGCTCGCCAGACGCAGGTGGAGTTGTGTCTGCTCGATTCGCGGCAGCAAGCCTATGCCGCGATCAGGGACGATCACGCGTCCCTTGCCAGTTCCCCCGTCAGGGCGGTGGCGCTCCCGCTCTGGCCGGGGGACACGCACTGGTCGTCCCTTTACCAGTATCATGCGTCGCTTTACCGCGTGCGCATGCTTAACGGTTATGCGCCGGTAGTTGAACAGGATTACTACCTGCAGGTCTTCGAGCGTTTTCGCAGCATGAATGCCGGCGTGATCGGTGACGATCAACTGGACGCGCTGCTGGCCATGGATATCCGGTACCTGCTTTTTTACGAGGATGCATTTCCCGAGATCGTCAGTCCTTTCCCGGCTTCCCATACGCTGAATCGGCTGACCAACCATGCGCGGCTTGCACTGTTGAAGCGTGACGGGCGCGTCTGGGCGTTCCGTATCCTGGAGGACCCGCTGCCGGCTGCGGCGGAGCCCCTGCTGGACTGCCCCGTGAAGTTCCCGTCGCGCTTCTACGATGTGGAGCATCATCCCCGCAATGCGGCGGGCCGTGTCCAGGACGCCAGCGCCATCGACGGCATGGCCGTGGCACTTGATGATGCCTTTCCCCGTCTCTACGTGGCAAAAACCAGCCTGCTGGGTGACGAGGGGGTGGTGTGGCTGGCCCGGATGCGCGGGCAGGGGACATTCCGCGTTCTCGCGCACGACGAGGGGCTTAACTGGCGCAGCGCGGTCCAGACGCTCGATGCCGATGAATGGAACTGGGTGGCCGTGCCTGTGACGGGGATGCCCGCGTATGCCGTGGCCGATGTGTATCTCGAGTGGGAAAGCGGCGCCATCCAGCTCGATTACCTGTGCCTGACAACCTTGCGTGCACCGCTGCGGACCACGACTATGGTACCGGCCTGCTTCTTCCGCGCCGGCCTGAGCGATGCCAGCGACGGGTCCGTCACGTTCCAGCCCGGACGGGATGCCAAGGGCCGCGTTCTGTACGGTCCCCGGCTGCCCTTCGAGGCAGGCCGTTACCGGTGTGTGATGCATTACGAAAGTCCTGCGCCGGACGGGGTTTTGCTGGGGACCTGGACGCTTGAGACGCCGGCGGAGCGGTCGCTGGAAATCCGGGCGGGCGAATCGAAGGCCATTCTTGAGTTTAATCTTGCGCTAAGTGTCCCCGTGGTGTTTGCTTTTCATTTCGAGTCGGAACACCCTATCCGGATTAAGGCGATCCAGATGGAGTGGATGGGGCAGGAAGACCGACGCGGCGACAGTGACGGGGATAAAGCATGGAAACCATAAAAACCCTTGTAGATTTGCAGAAATTAAGCATTGCGTTCACCGAGGAGGCGCTCTGCACGCGGTGCGGCACCTGCGTGGGCGTCTGTCCCACCCATGCGCTCGAAATCGGTCCGCAGCAATATCCCGCGCTGATCCCCGATCGCTGCATCCAGTGCGGTCTTTGCCGTGAGACCTGTC
>CAZOXS010000155.1:0-6500 GCA_964583785.1 uncultured Victivallales bacterium | reverse complement strand
CCAGCAATGGCGTCAAGATCGACAACCTGGTGCAGGTCGCCCACAACGTGCAGATCGGCGAGCATTCGGTGATGGCCTCGCAGGTTGGAATTTCCGGCAGTACCTGTGTCGGGCGGCATGTCCAGCTTGGCGGCCAAGCCGGTCTGGCGGGGCACCTGCATATCGGCGACGGCGCGGTGATCGGGGCACAGGCCGGGGTCACAAAGGACGTGCCGGGCAGTTGTTTTGTCTCGGGGTATCCGGCGATGGACCATCGCAAGGCCACGCGCATGCATGCCCATCTGATGCGGCTGCCGGAACTCAAGGAGCGTGTGCGGGAGTTGGAGGCGCAGGTGGCGGCGCTGCGCAGCGAGGTGGGGGCATGAGAATACTGGTGACAGGGGGCGCCGGCTATATCGGCAGTGTGACGACGGAACTGCTGCTGGATGCCGGCCACGAGGTCAGCGTGTTCGACAACCTGGGCCGTGGCCACCGCGAGGCAATCGATCCGCGGGCTGTGTTCATCGAGGGCGATCTTGGCGACGCTGGCGCGATTACGACCGTACTCAGTCAGACCGCGCCGGATGCCGTGATGCATTTCGCGGCGTATGCGCTGGTGGGTGAATCGATGGAGGACCCCTCCATGTATTTCCGCAACAACGTCATTGGCGGCATCCACCTGGCCGGGGCGATGGTCGCGGCCGGGGTGCGCAAGATCGTGTTCTCCTCGACCTGCGCGACCTACGGCCAGCCGGATCAGGTACCGATCACCGAGGATACCCTGCAGCGCCCCCAGAATCCCTACGGCGAATCCAAGCTGATGTTCGAGAAGATTCTGGCCTGGCACCAGCAGATCAATGGTCTGCAGCCGGTGTTCCTGCGTTATTTCAATGCCTGCGGGGCGACCGAAAAATTCGGCGAGGATCATGACCCCGAAACGCACCTGATCCCCCTGGTTCTGCGTGTCGCGCTGGGGCAACGCGAGTCGGTAAAAATCTTCGGCGATGACTACGACACGCCCGATGGCACCTGCCTGCGCGACTACATCCACATCAGCGACCTGGCGCAGGCGCATAGGCTGGCGCTGGAGAAGGATGTCAGCGGACCGTTCAACCTCGGCACCGGCACTGGCAATTCCGTGCTGGAAGTGATCGAGGCCTGCCGCGAGGTCACGGGTCACCCGATTCCGGCGGAGCGAGTCGCCCGGCGGCCGGGTGATCCGGCGCGGCTGGTCGCCTCGGCGGAGAAGGCCCGGCGCGTGCTCGGCTGGCAGCCGACGCGGACCGATTTGCGTACGATCGTCGAGAGTGCCTGGGCCTGGCACCGCCGCCACCCGCACGGCTACCGGTCCTAGCCCTGTCGGTATGTGTTTCAGCAAGGAACTCTATAGCGAACAGAGTGGGCCCGAATGGGGCAGGGCGAGAAGGCCGGGCTTGCCGTCAACAGCACCAGTCTTCGATTGCCAAGCCGGTTACCCGCCGGAATTCGTTGGTGTTGTGGGTTATCAGGGTCAGGTGTCGGGCTCGCGCCGTCGCGGCAATGAGTAAATCATTGGGGCCGATCGGCGTTCCTGTCGCTTCAAGGTCATAGCGGATATCGGCATAGTGCTTTGCGCCTATCTGGTCGAATGGAATGGTTTCAGGTGGTGCACAGAAGAGCTGCCTGCGGAGGGCGTTCAAGGTCAGAATCGCGCAAGGCTCCGCATGCCGTGAAAAGATGGCAACAGGTCTGTCCCTTGGCAAGATGGCAACAGGTCTGTCCCTTGGCAGGTCCGGCACCAACTGCGGGACGCGGGTGTCGGTAAGCCTTCCGGTCGCCACCACCCCCCGGACCTGACGGGCCTCGGATAAAAAACGCTACGCTGCAGAGTTCCCTGCAACCCTGCCCCCCTCCCAGCGTCCCCCCCACCGCCTGCGGCGGTGGGATACCCGCCTACGGCGGCTCGGGGACCCCTCGGCCGCAGCCGTATCCCCGGGCAACGGTTACCCCAGCACCCCTGGGCCAACCTCCCGCCCGAGGATCTGCTGAAGGTCGCCGGTTTCGTACGCAAGGACTACACCACCGGCAAGCCCGGCTACACCCTGGCCGCCGCCCTGATGTTCGGCTACGACACCACGATCCAGAGCATTGTGCCCGGCTACAAATTCGATGCCCTGCTGCGTCGCCGCGACACCGAACGCTACGACGACCGCCTTACCGTCCGCGGTAACCTGATTGATGCCTTCGACCTGCTCATGGGCTTTGTCGACAAGCATCTCAACGACCCGTTCTACATGGAAGGCACCACCAGCATCAGCCTGCGATCGATCATCTTCCGGGAACTGGTCGCCAATATCATTGCCCACCGCGAGTACACCAGCGCCGCACCGGCCACTCTGATGATCTATACGGACCGCGTCGAATTCAAGAACCCCAACGTTCCGCATTTCCACGGGCGCATTGATCCCGGCAACTTCACCCCGTACCCCAAGAACCCCACCATCTGCAAGTTCATGATCCAGCTCGGCCGCTACGAGGAACTCGGCTCCGGTGTCCGCAAGGTCAACCATTACCTGCCGCACTATGCGCCGGCGCGGGGAAGCCGGTCTTCGAGGACGGCGACATGTTCAAGGTCGTCGTGCCGCTGGAAACGCCGGCCGCCAAGGATGCTCCTAAAGTCACAGGAGAAGTCACCGACCAACTGACCGAAAAGGGCCGCCAACTCCTGAACGGGATCACCTGAGTCCGGCATACTGCCCTCTGCTTGGATCTGCGAAATAGACAAGCGCCAGCTTGATTAACATCAAGACCGCCAACACCCCCTTCCGCACTTTCCCGTTGCGTGCGGCAACCCAAGCGCCTAACATGCTCCTTTCAAGCCCGATAACGACCGTCCCGGAATATGACGATGGCGAAGCGCACAACCCATACAAGCGATTTTCTCAAGAGGGCCCTTGCCAGTCTTGCGCTGCTGTTGCTGTCATATCCTTCTCTTAAAACCGCGATAGGCGGACACACCACGGTTGAGAACAGCATGAGGGCCGGAACCTTGGTGATGCATCCCTGGCAGCAATGGGGGATTGTGATTGTGCTGTGGTGTGCCGCCGCGTCCATGTGGCTGCCGGGCAAAAGGAAGGACAGTGATGCCTGATCTCGCGACACTCGCCCGTATTGAACTTCACGATCTGGCGGATGAGTTTATGATCACAGGAGTGATTCGCTATGCCTAAACCGTCCGCCAACGTGCGTAAAGTGCTGGGCTACCTGCCTGCGATCCGGGACACCCCGGAGCCTTTTGTCGCGGGCGACGGCCTGATTGCATTCATGGAGGCTTGCTATGATGCCGGGCTGGTGCTTCCCGATTTTGAGTGGATGGAATGGACCGATCAGGCGCAGCAGTTTGTTGAACGCCCGGAGCTTGTCGGGAGCGCCGACCTGGAGACGATCACCAAGCTGTTGACGGCCCATCTGAGGAACGACCATTTCTGCGGTAATCATCTGGCATCCATGATCCTGAATGGTCATATCGCATTGGTGCTGGAGCGATTAAAGGCGCTGATGGAAGACAGGGCAGACGACAAATCTGGCTTACGGGTCTGCATCCATCGCGGGGCGCACCAGATTGGCGGTTCCTGCGTGGAACTGGAGTGGCAGGGGAAACGGCTGGTGCTGGACATCGGGATGCCGCTGGACGCGGCAGATCCGGATACCGTTAAAATGCCTGAAGTGGCCGGGTTTGCTGCCTCAGATCCGTCGCTGCTCGGGATCGTCATCTCTCACCCGCATCAGGATCACTACGGTCTGGCCAGCCGGGTTCCCGCAGGCACGACATTCCTGATGGGGGAGGCGACCGAGCGGATTCTGGCGGCGGCGGCCGACTTTACGCCGTCGGGCGGCCGATTTGCTCCCGTCATCCATCTGAAGGACCGGTGCCCCATTGAGCTGGGTCCATTCCGCATCACGCCATACCTGATGGACCACAGTGCGTATGACGCCTATGCCATCCTGGTTGAGGCCGGTGGCAGGCGTCTCTTTTATACCGGCGATCTGCGTGGACACGGGCGTAAGGCCAAGCTGTTTGATCGCCTGCTTAGTCAACCGCCTGGGAATGTTGATGCTTTACTCATGGAGGGCACAACCATAACGCGTACCGGCTCCGGTGAGGGGTTTGCCACGGAAGACGACCTTGAGAACGAAATGCAGGACTTGTTCAAGGCAACCCCCGGTATGCCGCTGGTCTGGTGCTCGGGACAGAACATCGACCGCCTGGTAACGGTATTCCGGGCAGCCAAGCGCTCGGGGCGACAGCTCATCATGGATATGTATACGGCGCACATTTTGGCTGCCACCGAGAACGCACACCTGCCGCAGGCCGACTGGGCCGAGATTCGGGTGTTCCTTCCATGGTCACAGAAGCAGCGGATCAAGCAGGACCAATCCTTCGATATTGCCAACCGCTACAAGCTCGATCGCATCTACCCGGAACAGCTTGCGGGAGCCGCCGCGAAGTCCGTTATGCTCTTCCGCCCGAGCATGCGTATTGACCTGGAAAGAGCCGATTGCCTTGACGGAGCCTGCCTGGTCTACTCCATGTGGGACGGCTACCTGAAGGACGAGAAGCTCAAACCGTTCCTGGCCTGGCTGGATGAACGCGGCATTCCACTGCACCCGGTACACACATCAGGGCATGCCTCCGTCAAGGACCTGCAGCGCCTGCGCAAGGCATTTGCCGATGCCGTTGTCGTCCCGATCCACACCCAGCAGCCTGATTTTTACGAAAAGACGTTCGGAAACGTGCAGATGCACAAAGATGGTGAATGGTGGGAGGTATAGATGACAACTAAATGCCAAGTAAATCTTGATACATACCGAAAACAGCCACGTAGACTAAGCAATGAAATGCTGAAAGCCTTGGGATCTGGTGGCTCCCTACACCCGCTACTTGACGCAGTTCGCCACGACAATAGACTTCGCCTTGAAATAAGAGACGGACGGTTCAACATCTACTACGGCGGCGGAAGTCTTTTGCTTGTTGATGGTCGCGTTAAACCGTGGACACCTAAATTTGACAAAAAGTATTTTAGTAAGGGAAAGCTTGTCCCCCCATCCCTCCCTCCAGATTGCGTGTCCCTTGATGCGGCTCGGAAATGCGTCGCTGTATTCCCGCAGCTGATGGCTGGTATGGATCATTGGTGGGGGGAATGCCCAAAAGGAGAGAGAGCCCATTGTCAGGCCTTGGCTGCGACCTCGGCGGATGACGGCTCAGATCTGGGTGATTACGTTGTTCTGGATCTTGAGTACCAGTGGGCTCAACGTCGGCTCGACTTAGTTGCTGCCAAACGCAACCAAACGCAAGATGATACCACCGGTTGGCGGACGCCACACTTTGTCTTTGTCGAGGTTAAGTGTGAGTGTAATGCCTGTTATGGCTCATCTGGACTCTGTGCCCATGCTCTCGACTACAAGGACATTATTGAGGCGCGGCACGGGCATAGCGCGGAAGATATCAAACGTGAATTTGAGGGCGTCATTGGCCAGAAGCGGAAGCTTGGCCTAGTCGACGAACGTTTTGCCTTTGAACGCTTCTCTGAAGCAACGCCAGAGTTGCTCTTTGTGCTTATTGATCTTGAACCCTCGCCGTTGAAAAATGCGTTGGTAGAGGTTAAATCGATCTCTGATGAAATCGGAGAAGCTGCTGTATTCGATTCCTTTGCGTCGACTCAACGAACTACAAAATGCTTGCACGCGAAACTATTCCCATGGACCGATTGATTGGTCTCCGGGCCTACGGCGTTGTATAAGTCGATCGGCCATATCCTCGATCATTTCCCGCATGCACAGCTTGTCCAGCCATGCGGCTGGGATGCCGGATTCGCCGTAGTAAGCACCGGCGAGCTGGCCGCAGATGGCGGCGGTGGTGTCGGCATCGTCGCCGAGGTTGGTGGCTTTAAGGATGGAGTTGCGAATGGTGTTGCAAATGTCCCAGTGAGTGAAACGGCTGGAAAGCGAGCCTCGGGAAGCCTTCCCGTCGCCGAGGGCATCTGGAAAGTTAATTCTCAAGGCCCCCATGACTATGAGTGAGAAATTCATATCGGAAGCGCTGGATCCGGGTGCGGCGACCTTTGACACGGGGCGCATGGCGGCGGGGGAGCCTGGGTTGCCGCATGAATTCACCTGGCGGGGAGCCGCGCTCAGGATTGTAAAGATCCAGCGTACATGGCGGGAGACCGGTCCCTGCCGTCATGGCAGCGGCGAGCAGTATGTCCGCAAGCATTGGTACCAGGTGGAGGACGACCAGGGGCGTATTCTGAAAATCTATTTCGTGCGCTCAACAAGAGGCCGGTCGGCGAAAGCCTGCTGGCAGCTGTTCAGCCTGGAGGCGGCATCATCACCTCCCGACAGCGGCCGATAGGCTGCGAGGCAGAAGAAACCGGCGCAAAACCATTGCGCCGGGCGGCATTCGGTGATACGTTGCAGACGTTTTGAACAAGGGGCGGAATGGGGAGGGGATTCAAGCCTCGGGAAGCCTTTCCGGACGCCGG
>CAZOXS010000154.1:0-6784 GCA_964583785.1 uncultured Victivallales bacterium | reverse complement strand
TTTTTTGTGAAAAAACTTCCTACTCCCCGCTTCCTGCTTCCAACCTTATAGAGGACAACGAAATGATTGTTGTTCCAATGCAGGATACAGGGCAGGGTAGCCTCTTGTAGTTTTTCTAAGGAGAGCTTTACCCCCAGGGTGCGGAACCCTATCTTTTCTGCGGCTTCGCTCAGGCCGAGCATGCTGCTGCCGTCGCGGACGGTTTCGCTCAGGGTGCGGAGTTGTGGGAGCGGTATGTTTTTGCCATAATATTTGGCAACAATCCGCAGGCAGGTAGGACCGCAGTCTTTGGAGTCGGGTTGGCGGTAGTGGGGGAAATGCTTCGACATAATTAGCTGTTTTTAGCTCTTGCTAAAAGTGATCTGTAATACCTATGCAAAAAATCATAGCATAACATTTCATGGACTCTGTTTTTAGACTTAAACAATCGGTTCATGGTCATGTGTATAAAACTACTCAATAAACGGTACACTTCTCCTATGAAAGTGATTATCTAACAAAAAAACCTAAAAATGGGAAACAAATTAATATTATTCACTTTGATCTATTTAATAGGCGTGATGCATGAGACTGATTAATAAAAATAATTATATCGAAATCATCGGTAACGGAGGTCTCATAAAATTCATTTTCAACTTTTAAAGCGCCTGTTTGGCGTAATCTCATCTTATTTATTAACCATTTGTTGTTTTCATTGTTGGTGTCCAAATTTCTTAAATCTAACAAAAAAAATGGCTCTTTAATGGCGTTAAAAAAAAACTCATAAGTTCCGGGATACGAAGTTTCCGCTTTATATGATTTAACTCCCGAGTCTCCAATGGCGGAATAATAACCTTCACTAAAAGCAAAGCCAACTGACAAGTATTCTTTTTGATGCACTTCACTTAAATATTTGCCCATTGTGATACCTGATTTCTTAATATGACCGTTATGTGCCCATAATATTAATTTTGATTGACGATTTTGATTCAATATCCAATTCACATTCGTTGCCATATAATAATCTCGCATAGTGTAGTGATAATTATTGGTCATTTGCTCAAGTATGGTAATGTTTTGCAGTAACCAATCTTTTTCAGGCTTTCCCATTGACATAGAAGAAAAGCTGTCTTTTAAAAAGTTCAAATCTTTTGAATAATACGAAGCTAAATTTAATCCGTTTTTGGTATTGCTTTTCACAGAATCCAAACTGTGTTCAATTTTTTTTATTACTTCTAACACTTTGCCCTTAGACTCAGATTTGAGTGTTTGAACAGCTCCCTTATGAGATTGCATATCAAAGCCGGTAAAATGAATTTTTTTTTCATTTTTTTGATTGTGGCGATTCATCCAGTTTACCAGTGAAAGCATTTCCTCAGTATTCCATGTCCAAAACCCCATTTGACCGATAAGATTTTTTGGATAGCCTTTGTTTTCGATGACATACTTGTTTAATTCGTATGCTTCCGGCATACTGGCTTCAATACTAAAAATATCGAAACCAAGATTGACACTCAAGTATTTTATAATCCTGTGCTTTAAATTAAATATTTCTTTTGAACCGTGGGTTACTTCGCCCAACGCCACTATTTTTATGCCATCCAAAATATCTTTAAAAGGCTTTAAATCCTCATCATTAGTTTCATCAGGATTAGTTGTCCGAATGGGAATGATGTTTCTTTTAAGCCATGCTAGTTCTTCCTTTTTTGGGAAAATGATGGGTGGAATTTTTTCTTCATATGGTACGCCGTCTATTATAATCTCAAATAAATCAAATCGCGCAGTACCGGTTCCTTTAAATCTTCCACCAAAATAAAACTTCTTAGCATCAATGGGAACGTCAATGTCAAGACTTATATCAACCCACTCCGGATGCTCTTTGTTTTTTCCAGCGATTGCTTCTTTTTGTGCAATTACTTTTCCTTCTGAATTCTCAATACCGACAAAAATTCCAACTATACCATCAATGTTTAGTGTTTTAATTTTAGCCCGGATTGTTGTTTGGCTGGAAGAGACAAAACCTATAGGTAAAGAAGAAGTGAATTCTGCATCCGTATCATTTTGGATATTATGATTCTCAATTTTTAAACTAAAGAGGCCTGAAAAAACATCGAGTGAATCTAAACTGACATCATACCCTGAGGCTTCGATTTTCCATTGCTTCGGATTTAGGGTTGGGTATTTATTTGTTTCAAAATCAAGATTGAGATAGATTTGACCCGATAGATGCGACAAGGGCAATTGGGCAAGTATAAAAAGAAAAAATCTAATGGTCGTTAGCTTCACAATCTTTTGCGTATCAATTTAATTTGACCTTGATGACAAAGCTCATCGTCTATAACGTGTCTTAGCAAATAATAATTATTAATTGTGGTATTTTCACTAACGTTAATTTCTGAAAACAACCAATCGTCGTTATAATTTTTTAGTTTTTCAAAAATTAAATCTCTATTTTTAGTCAGCTCCTCAACATAGTATTCCAAATTATTATTTTTAATCATTCGCTTATTCATATTTTTCCCTATCGCATTACTGTATTTTTTGTCTTCTATTTTTGTGGGTTTTCTGTTAAGGATTTGTTTAACCAAAAACTCAAATTCTAAAGCAGCTATATGCATAAGCAATGTGCCAATACTATTACTTAAATAATCAAAATTAAAGTCTAACTGTTCTACAGATAAATTCTTTGCCAAGAAAAGAGTGTTTCTTCTTGTGTTTGAAAAATTGGAAACTAAGATTCCCAAATGAGGGGTATAACCTTTAGCGGGAAATATTTTTCTCATCAGAAAAATCTTAAAAATAAGACATAAAAGTGATGCAAGAGTCTCATAGAGCCACTAAAAGAATTACTGTTATCTTCAAAAAAGTTTATAAAAGAAACTTTCTATCAAATACTTAAAGTTGCATCGCAAATAGCTTTGCATAAGCTACGCGAACCATTTGACATATATCCATTGATAGTAAATAGTACAAAAATCAACCAAGACACACACTTACCAAAAGAATGATTGACGGTAATAACATCAAAGCAAATACATATCGCAATTTAAATTTTAGCCGAATGCTATCAAAACTTTTTAAAACACATAACCATTTTATCTATTGCTCTCGACAAAAATAATCAAAAGTTAATCCCCCACATTTAGGACCTATTGAGGCACATCTCTCGAAAGTATCTTCAGATGCACATGGCGATCCAGCACTTGTGCCACCGCCTTTAACAGATGAACTTTCAACTCTCGAAATAATTTTTTTGTTTAACGACAATGTTTTAAGACTCTTTTTTTTCATGATATGGTTTTTTAAAAAAATTATATAATTCTAAGTTATAATAAATAATATAAAGATATGATGTTTTTCAAAAAATTAACACTATTCAGGAAAGAAAAAAAACTTCATCCCAATCAACAAGTGTAGGATTTGCAATCGTAGTAAGAATAGCTCCTACTCCTGCAAGTCCGTTGATAAGACCAATAGAAGAACTATTCGCGTTTGATTTTTTGGAAACATTGAAATAGTCAACTGACATATTATTTTTTTCATTAGAATAAGCCATAGTTTCTTTTAACCAGTATTTTGAAGTACACATAAATAGAGAATTACCTGTTTTTAAATACATTTTAAAATAGATATATGCTAGGCCACTACTTCCATGACAGAATGCAGCTTCTTTAACTAGAGTACTTTTGTAGTCTTTTCTTTTGGTTGTTTGAATTAACAAATACTCTGAAAAATTTTCCAATTCTTTGTCAGATATCCACTTTGAAATTAAATTCATAGAATACAAAATGCCTAAATCGCCATAGCACCATGCAAGACGAGAATAAGACGCTTCCGTCTGGTCATAATTATCCACTCCTTTAAAATTTGGAAAGAATGAACCTGATTTATTAGACTCCTGAAGATTGTTTTTATAAAATGCTAATATTCCCGTAATGAGATTTTTACATTTTTCTTTTTTGATTCCATGCTTGTATGTCTTAGCTAAAAAATATAAAATCCCTACATTTCCATGAGCCAAACCAAAGTCATAGACATACTTTTTTGACCTATATTTGTCGTACTGATGCCATTTGTATTCATTTTCATTTTTTTCACAACTATATTCAAGTTCATCAATAAGGTGTTCTATAATATTTATGCTATTTTTCCTATATAAAAAATAGCAGCCTATACCAAGGGCACCGTGTAACAAATCAAAATCATTTCTCTCAACATACTCACTCAGGCTAACTTTTACGGCTTGATCAATCTCTGTCAGAATATCTTCCAAATCAAAATTACTGAGATTTTTTTTTTGAATATAATTTAAACAAAACCCTAATCCAGCCAATCCGTTTGAGTAAGAAGTATTAATGATTGTTTTTTTTTCTAAAACACCTACTATGAATTCTATATTTCTATCTATGTAAACACTCCTATCTAATACCTCATTATTAAGGCATAAAATTGAATTCAATAATAATGCGCTTGATCTTCCTTCAAATAATGAAATGTCATTTTGAGAGTCAACCTTTTCAAATTCTGAAAGAAAAAAATGTTCAAATTTTAGCAAAAGACTTCTTTTTATAAGATACCTCATCTGTTTGTATTTCTTTTTTTGTTCATTCTAAACTATTTAACTAAAAGTAGTATACTCAAAGCGTATAAGATTTCCTTGGATTTTACCGTAGTATTTGGCTACGATCCGCAGGCAGGTGGGGCCGCAGTCTTTGGAGTCGGGTTGGCGGTAGTGGGGGAATGAATTCAAACTACACAAAGGAAGAAAATTCTAAAATGAAATGAGCCATAACAATTAAGTTGATACCAACCGAAATGATTATTGGCGAATTCCATCTGACCTTAAAAAACAATAAATATAAACAGATGAAAATTATGCTTTTAAATTTTTTTATTGGCATTTATTTTTAAATCTTTCATAAAAGTATAAATTTTAAAAAAAAAACTTACTGTTTTGAAAAGATTAAACAGTAAGTTTTGGTACATTCTGTACTAACAGGCACAACTGCTTCCGGCTTCTTTACATTCCGGTTTACTGTTACACCAACTAGTACTGAATGATTGAATCCCATTTGGGGGAACACGGATACAACATTTGTCCACGCCACCTACCAAAAAGGCTTGTTGCTCATTACTTAATTTGTAAACACCACTAGAATTCAAAAATTCATGTAACATAATTTTAAAATTTAAATGTTAATACGCTACTAATTTAATGAAAAAATGTTTATGAGATGTTAAATTAAAATATTTTCCAAATCTTCGACCCCATATTCTTTAGGCAATTCAAATCCGTCAACGAATATCGAAGGTGTATATTCTATCTTTTCCTTTATTCTCCATGATTGCATCAAATTGATGTGGACTTTAAGTGCTTCAGTACTATTGATATTAACCTTATATTTTTCAATAAATAGATTGGCATCCTTTTCCCTTTGATTATACCAATCTTTTAAAACATTTTTTGTAAAGTTTTTATCCTTACAATTGTATATTTTTAGAAAGTGTTCTACAATTTTAGCACCATTTGGGTTTCCGTGGTCAGGTAGGGCAAATATAATTTGTAGATTTATTAGACCTTTATCCACTAATTTTTCTAATATTGGATGTGCTTTGGCGCAAGGACTGCAAAAAGGATTACAAACCTTAATCACTGAATATTTAGATTTTGGATTAGTGAACTTTATACCTAATAAATCAGGTGATTCATGCAAAGGCTTGCTTTTTAGTAAAAGACTTTTAAAAATATCAACATTATTTTTTAAGCGATTAAAATTTCTTTCATAGATTGTCAGTTTCTTTTCCTTCTCTATCAAAGGTTTAATGTGTCTCCAAATCACTACAGGAACTATTAAAAATATACACAATTGAAGAAGTGCTTTCAATGAAAAACGACCGATATGAAAATTAGTGAAAGAAATTATTATGTTCTCGCTCATAAGTAAGATACTTACTCCCAAGCATAACTTACACCATTGTTTAATGATATAACCCTGAAATATCAAAGAGATGGGTATTACTGGTATAATTATAAAATTTAGGATGCTTGAATAAAAAAGAGAGGTTTTTGAAAAATTTGAGAAAGAAATAAAGACAAGAGTACCTAGAAAATAGGATAAGACCAATATACTTAAACTTATTTCATTTCCTAAAATATTACCATACTTGGATTTTAATACAGATTGGCAGTTTACCTTTGCTCCATTCGAACAAAATGTTTGAATAGCTGGATTAATAAAATTAACTTCGTAACCTATCAAAAATAAGCCTATTATAACGCCTACTAACTTTATCAGTACTATTAAAATAAGAAATGTAAATTTTGAGGACTGATAATATTTCGATGTATCTATTAAGTTTAATATAACCCAAGAAATTACAAATATAATAATACTGGTATTTAATATATTGGTTATCCTTTTAGATTTTATTTTTTCGTAAATATTTGGCTCCTTAGATTCAGAGTGTTTTTCAACTAACAATGCATTCCCAGACCAATAGTTAATAAAAATATGCTTAGAATCAGTTTTTATTTCCCCCTTTGAATTTAGGTATTCAACGGTGTTATTTGAAATACCCTTTAAAATAAAAAAATATGATCCAAAACTATCCTCCATCAAGGTTATACATGGAAGGGGTAATTTTTCGAAATTATCTAAATTAATCTTAACTACTACATTTTCAATTTTATATTTATCTAAGCACGATGATATTGACAATATACTCGGATAATTTGGATGGGAAAGAAGATGATTCTCCACAAATTCATCTGTAAAATTAATATTAAGAATTTTCAATAATTTTT
>CAZOXS010000153.1:0-7912 GCA_964583785.1 uncultured Victivallales bacterium | reverse complement strand
AGCAGGTCGATCCGCAGCCGGCTCATCGACGTCGCGCCCAGCACCACCACCATCAGCGTGACCATGGTGGCGAAGATCGGGTGACGCACGGAGAATTCAGGCAGCTTCATCGGGAGCCGCCTTCCTCCGTAACAACCTGGACACGCACACCGTCGGCCAGAAGCTGATGTCCCAGGGTAACCACCCGGCCCGTGATTGCCGGACTCACGATCTGCACCCGTCCGTCACTCTCGATCCCCGTCTGCACCGGCACCCAGGCCACCGCCCCCGCCGCCTCGTCCAGCAGGAAAACACCGGTCTCGCCGGCACGACTCGAAAGCGCGGCATAAGGGATATGAACGGCATTCTCGACCGTCTGCAGCACCGCCCGGGCACGAACGAACATCCCGGGTTTGAGGCGTTCATCCGCGTTCCCGGAGACAATCTCGACCCGGGCCTGCCGCGACTCCTCGCGGAATACCGGCGACACCCGGGAGACCTCGCCGGGAAACGCCTCACCGGGGAAGGCATCGGTAAAGAGATCCACACGCTGGCCTGGCTGGATCAGCGCGTAGTCTCGTTCGGGCACGAAGAACACCGCCCGGACCGGCTGGAGCCTGACCACCGAGAACAAGGGCGTGTTGGCGGCAACCGTGTCGCCCTCATTGGCAAAACGCTCGGCCACCACGCGGGTATCATCGCCATCCGACCAGACCGCCGTGACGCGGGTGTAGCTCAGGCGGATCTCGGCAGTCGCCAAGGCCGCCTGCCGCGCCTCGACATTGGCCTGGGCAACCTGCAATGCCGAACGCCGCATGATGACCTCGGTCTTCGCCGTATCCAGCGCGGCATCCGAGGCCACGCCACGCTTCTGAAGGGTTTCGATGCGTGCAAATTCCCCTTCCGACAATTCCTTCCGGTTTGCCGCCTCCGAAGCCTGGGCCATCGCCACCGCCAGTTCCGCCTTGGCGCTGGTAACCGCCTGAGCGTATTCGGCATCATCCAACAGGGCCACTTCGTCTCCGCGTTTGACCCGATCCGACAGATCGACCAGGATCCGGGCAATACGCCCCGAAATCTTCGGCGCCACCTTCAACTCCGCCGAGGCTTCCAGCGTGCCACTGAACAGGCGACGCCACTCCATGCGCCCCGTCGCGACCGCCTCGACCTCCACCGGCATCACCCGGGCATCCCCGCCGCGCCGCGCCGCAGGCGCCTCTTCCCCCTGCCGACGCACCAGCGCAACCACCACCGCCACCGCCACGACGGCGAATAGCGCAAGCAACCCAAATTTCAAGCATCCAGATTTCATAGCGCCCAATCTTCAGTTTAACCGATTCAACTTATCAGACTAAATGATACTGGCGAAAGATCAAGGTTTATGCTCCGCGCGATTCGCCACCCGAGGCTACGCCGAGGCTCCGTCGGGCATGCAGCCCCCCAACGCCCCTCCCGATTCAACCATTGCAATGTCGGCATTACGCATTCCTTTCAGACGACACGAATGGTCAGGTCGGGCACAAACGATCCATAGTCATCCATTCCGACCACGGCGACATCTCTAGTCAGCCAGGATAGATGCTGTTTCAGTTTCTTCATGATCACATCCCGTTGCTGCATTGCACGGCGAGGCTCTCGTCGTAAACGAGTGCCCAGGTCTGAAAAGAAAAACACGACGCGGGGCGGCGTATCCAACTTCCGCCGGGACTCAGTGAAGATCGCCCGATCCCCGGCATCGGAGGCACAATGCGAACCGCCAACGATACCGGCCACGGTGTCCCGAGCCTTGATGGCTACCGCCATTGGCACGTTATTGAACTTCTCTTGGCTGCGCACCCCTAAACTGAAGTCCTTGGCCTCCATGAGGAGCAATGGCTGGTTTCCTTGCGGAACGCACAGGAAATCCACGGCCTTTGTGGGGCTGACATTCTTCGCCATCTTCGTCTTGTAGAACCCGCCGTTCTCGTCGTATTTCAAGACCTTCCACGACCGGCCGAAAACGAAGTCCAGATTACATTCCCGCATAGCTCGGCCTCTTTTCCGCCACGAATTTCAGGGAAGCGTCCTGCTCACGCTGGTAGTGTTCCGCGAACTCATCCAGAATCGGGTTGTCCTGTAGATCGGCCAGCGTATAGCCGGATTGAATCTGGACAGGTCCGTCGCCCTGCCGACTCATTGCCAGGAAGCGAATGGGAACCTCTGGTCCGGTCTTGTACTCGGCGGCCATGGACAACTCACCGATCAGCAGGTAGTCGTGCGTAGTGACAAACACCTGCACCCCGAAATTCGCCAATTCGCGCAGGAAAAGCGCGATATGCCGGATCAGGCGGGGGTTGAGATTCGATTCCGGCTCATCCCAGAAAAGAACGGTCCCTTTATCGATGCTACCGTTATTGATCAGATGCACCAGCGTGGCGATCTTGCGGTGGCCTTCGGCAAGCAGATGAGCCTCAAGTGATCGCTCCCCCTTCTTGCTTTTTACATAGAAACGTTCGCCCTTCTGGACAACCGAGCCACCAAGAATGTCTTCCAGTCCCAGTACCAATCGCGACAAAACGACGTTCTTGTTTTTCAGAGGCAGGGCCGACAGGGCCTTGCAGACATCGTAATAGGTCTGGTCGAATGCCAGTTCCCTCTTCTCATACGAGGCGGTGAACCCCGGATAAATGGCTAGCACTTCATTCGGTGGTATAAAAATCCCCTTGGCATTAGGCCTTTGCCAGATGATAGATGAGTCTATTTCACTCCAAAACGGAGTATCCAAATGAATC
Source organism: uncultured Victivallales bacterium (assembly GCA_964583785.1). Classification (GTDB taxonomy): domain Bacteria; phylum Verrucomicrobiota; class Kiritimatiellia; order UBA8416; family UBA8416; genus UBA8416. Next base: position 5,162 of record CAZOXS010000153.1, on the reverse strand, counting down.
CTGCTACAGTAGTCTCTGCCATCGGCGTGAAGGTCAACCTCTGCTGGGGCATTGCCCGATTGTTCTCGTATCAGCAAGGTGAGATCAGCATCCTCCGGCTTAAACAACCCCAGAAACAATAGCTCTACAGGCCCGATCATTTGCCTGTTGCCCTTATTTGACGGTCTCCCGCTTGCCCACTGCGTCATTGCATAAAGCAGCTTCAGCAGATGTGACTTTCCCGTGCCATTGGCACCGATAATCACATTCACACCGGGGCAGAAAGCGATTTCCGCACGTTTGAACACCGTGAAATTATCAATCTTGATCCCATTGATTGTCATATCATCAACCTCCACCAAAGCATAATGACCATACGCAATAATGATGCAAGCGTTTTATAATGAATCACTGGTTTCGCACTAGGGGCGAGGCCCCAAAGGGCACCTCCATCATTCATGTATCCCTGCCCTCGATCTGTTGCATCAGTTGCGATTTCCAGCCCCAGTTGTTTTTGCGGACGGCCTGGAAGAAACTGCTGTAGTCTTCGGGCGAGAGGAAGTAGAAGTGATAGACCCAGTCGATGCCATTATTTTTTAGCATGTCGTTCAAATGCCGGAAATGCGCAGTCGCGTCCCGATGCTTCGCCTGGTTCCTACGTTCGCTGTCGTTGTCTTCCTTGATTTCAACAATCAGCAACCGCTCCTGCCCCTTCACCTTGAGGATGAAATCCGGATTGAAATTCTCCCGCTGCACGTGTGATGTGCCCTTATCGGTGGGCTTGTAGGAATAAGGAACCTGATAAAAGCCGCGATCCGGCGATTTCAACATCGCGTCGAACAACTCGGCGTGACCATTGATCGAGTCTTTTGCAAAGGTGATTTCCGGCTTCGAGGCAAGGAACAGCAGATTCTGGGGGGCAGGAAGCGCCAGGACTTCGATCATGTTGTTTTTCAGGAAGGCGATGTCCTCCTCACGCCCGCTCCCGTAACGCTGGTTGCTCTCCTTGATACGGTCATAGTTGCGCCTGTCGTCTACAAAGCTGTCATAGAGATCCCGCTCGTCAGGGGGCAGTGAAGTGCCCGAACCGGCGTCGAACAGGAGATAACCCTTGCAGAGCCGAAGCTGACTTTCGCTGAACGACTGCCTGGCCATATCTTCAATCTTGACGACAGCGAACCCGTCGGCCTTGAGCCTCATCCGAGGCACCGGTTGTCCCGTCTGCCGGAAGAGCGGGCCGAAGGCTTGCTTCAGCCTGCCGAGATTCTCCCGGCTCAGCCAGTCATGCGCATAGCCGCAAGCTTTCAGATTGCCTTGGATCCACTTCTGTATACGCGGCGTCGACCACCGCTTAGCCAGTGTTTCGTCATGATCCTTGAGGAAAAGCTTGATCTCGCGAATGGCCTGCTTTATCGCAATCTTGTCGCGCATCTCCACCGTGAACCGGAATGTTCCCGTTTCTGAGTATTCGCTGACCTCTTCCCGGCGTTCCTCCTGCGGTTGCAGGATAACCTTATCCGGTTCATCAGCCGGTTTACCCTTGGTCTCGATCGTGTCGAGCTGTTGTGCATAGGTCAGATTGTAAAGCGGGAAGGCATACTGCTTCTTCGCTGGCGAATAGCCCCAGCCGATACGGTTCTCGATCTCCAGAACACCCCGGTACAGATCGCGGATCTCGTCCGTCCAGCGTTGATGATTATTGATCGTGACGTATACGGGCTGTTCCACGCCCGGCGGAATGCGAAGTCCACGCCCGAGCACCTGTGCAATCAGCAGCTTCGAGCAGAAGGCGCGCTGCTCATGCGGTACGATTTGGAATACATTCTTAACGTCCCAGCCCTCGGTGAGCATGCTCACGGAAACAATCCATTCCACCTCGCTGTCAGGATCATCAACCAACTTGAGCGCCGCGATGTTCGCCTTGCGTACTTTTTCAGCATCAGGAACAAGTCGCGTGATCTCCGCCTTTTCGCTTGTCTTGGAGGGAATGCCCGACGCCACCCAGATTACCTTCCGAGCCGCCGCCACACGGTCAATCTTCTCGTTCTCTACCAGAAAATCCACCAGCTCGTCCCAGACCTGGACGCACGTCACAATCTTGTCGGTCACGATGATGCTGATCGGCTTCAGCACGCCGTCATACTTCCGGCGCTGCTCGGCATGGTTCGCGTATGTCTCGTAGAACCCCTTGTCGTTGGCTGATTCCTCGACCTTGTAGTTGATCTTCTTGACGACGCCGTCCTCCATCGCCTGTTGCAATCCATAGCGGAAGATCACATCGTGGAAATAGTCGTCCTTGATGTAGGGCGTACCCGACAACCCGAGCAGATGGTGGAATCCGTAGTCCGGGTTCAGCAGGAAATCGAACCATTTCTTGGTGGCGGCATCGGCTTCGCTGTAGATGTGGTGCGCCTCGTCGCTCACCACCAGTGTCCGCGTACCCTTGCCCTTGAAGCTATCCTCGATCGACGACCCCGTACGCTCGTAGGCCGCATGGATATTCTCGACGCAGATATCCCCGTCTAGGATCGGTACATTCGCGTTCTTGAGCCCCGGGCTCGGGAAGCGCGCCCCAAGTTCCTCCAGTATCCGCGACAACGTGTCGTTGCCGCTGAACCGCTCGAACTTTGCCTTCAGTTCCTCCTCGATCGTGAGAGACGGACAAAGCACCAGCACCTTGTCCACGATCCCCTCCGCCAGCAGGATTTGCGCGACACCGAAAATAACCCAGCTCTTTCCTGTCCCCGTCGCTAGATCAACCGTAACCGACTTCTTATCCGGGATGCGCAATTGGTCCAGATATTCACCCTTCGTGGCGTATTTGCGGCGCATGACCGGATTTGCCTCATACGAGAAATCCGCCAGCGCACGCGTCGAGGGATACTTCTCCGAAACAAAGAATGCGACAGTCTGCCGAATGGCATCGCGCACATGACCGAACTCCGCCGAGGTAAACGCGCTCAGATAGGCATCATACTTGTTGGCGATATCCTGGACCCGCTCGCTCGGGTCCATGAACTTCAGGACAAAATCATCGTTCTTGTATTCGACGCTCATTTCTTCCTGGCCTTCTTTGTCGCTGCCTTTTTCTCGACGGCCTTGCGCGGTTGCCGAACCTGCTTGAAATCGCCCGGCTGCTTGCAGACCTTCAATTCGTTCCCGTATTTGTCCATGAAGATGATCATCGCAGTCGCACCCGCAAAATCCCCTTCCGGAATCCGCACCACCGCTTCCGTCCGGCCTTCATTCAGGATATCGTCGGCCCAGAATACCCGGTCCAGATTGAACGTCTCGCCGTCGTAATCGGTATCCACCAGCACCATGGAGAACGTCTCGAACGGCGCGAAGTCCTCCGGATCGCTCGCCAGTGTATTCGAGCGGAAATCCGAAAGCCGGATCACATAGTCCAGGGACTTCTGATTGAACAGGTCCTCGTCCGCCGGTTTCTCGCGCACATAATCCGCGACAACAACCGGCTGGGAAATGAAATCGTACCCGACCGCGTCGATGACCTCATTCACGCTCGCCTCGTTCGTCGGCTGCTTGATGCTACCGGCTTCCCCGCGTTCGATCAGCGCCATCAGCACCGACAGCGGGACTTTCAGCAGGACGTAGGTTGTCTTGCCGATCTCGATCTCGTCCTCCATGAAAGCCATTGCCGCACCGGGGGCGATTACATAGAACCGGTCGCCGCCGCGTCCTTGCATCACCTCGTGCAGGCTCTCGATATAGCCCCGATCCAGAAGCAGATCAGAATAGTTCGGGTATTCCCACAGATAAGCCGAATGCAGCCCGATATACCCATTCGCCGTCAGACCGCGTATCGCGTGAGTCTCCTCGCGTACACCGAAAAGCTGCAACACGAATGGACGGTACTGCTCCCACGGCAGATTCAGGATCAGTTCCTTATCGTAGATCCCGGCATGATACAGAGCAAACTCCTTCGCCTTCAGCGGCTGGGGCTTATCCAGTTTCTCCTTTGGCTGGATAAACGAGACCAGAAACCGCACCTTGCCAACTTCCACCGCTTTCTCCCCGGCGGGAAGATCCGCGTCCGTTACAGAATGCTTCTTCACTTGGAACTTATCCTCAGGGCAAATCAATGAAAAGTCCTGCTGCTTCGATCCCGAGAGATGCTTTTGCAGAAAAGCAGCCAACTCGGCAAGAAACGCATCCGTGATTTCCAGCTCTCCTTTTCGCGCCTTTTCATAAATCAACAGCATAGCTCGTGAAGATGATTTAGAGTGGGCGTCGAAATCGCCAACTCGTTCGTGTTCGCGTGTGTTATCGCCTTGAGGCGATCCGATTCTTGTATTGAGATGTAGCAGTCGTTGTTGGGCTGTATATACGGCAAGCTTACCGCAATCCATCCCAATCCACCGTCGACTGAGTTTTTCCGAAACAACCGGAGTGGTGCCAGAACCAATGAATGCATCAAGCACAATATCTCCTTCGTTTGTTGATGCAGAAATCACGCGCTCCAAAAGTGATTCTGGTTTTTGCGTAGGATAGCCAAGCCGTTCATCGCTCTGTGCTTGGACAGGTAGAATATCAGTCCAGATCGATTGCACCGGCACTCCTGGCATTTCATCGAGATATAGCTTGTAGCGAGGCACATTGCCTTCTTTGTAGTGAATCCTGCCGTTTGTAACCAAACGGCAGACTGCCTCCTCAATGGTCTCCCCCTTTTCAATACCTATGGCCCAATGCCTCCCAGGCGGCGGCCAGATCGAGGTTTCATTAATTCTAATTGGCTTACCGGAAGCACCTCGACGTTCACCTGCGGCGGTCAAATCGCGAAGTGCATAACGACGCCCCGTGCCTTCTTCCACATGCGAAAACGAACTTGCGACGTGCTCCGCAGAGTAATTTGTGAAAAGCGTATTCCAGATGTAATTCTCGTTTTTACTGTAAAAATACAATGTTTCGTGTATGCGACCGAACTGAGCAAGTTTGTCAAAAGCACCACCTTTTGCCGTTTGGCGCTTCCAAATAATCTCATTCACAAAATTATGTTCGCCGAATACTTCGTCCATGATGGCTTTGACATAGTGTCCCTTTTTAGCGTCAAGGTGCAAATAGATTGCCCCATCATCAGCCAGAATTTCTCTCATCAGGATAAGTCGCCGCCTTAGGAACTCGATAAACTGGGCACCAATCACCTTGTCTCGATAAGCCTTTTC
>CAZOXS010000152.1:0-8270 GCA_964583785.1 uncultured Victivallales bacterium | reverse complement strand
TTCCAGCAGGAAATCGGCATAACGAGCCAATACCTCAGCCGACCAGTTCTTGATATTTTGACCCCCCTGAAACCAGGATCCAGCAGCATCAGGCGTAAGCATGATATCGACAGCGGAAAAATAGGTTTCAATTTCAGCTGGACTCCAGCCATTTGTACTCATATTGTAAATTGAATTGCCAAATTGACCGGCCATCAGCATGTCAAATGTTTTGGTACGATCAAGCTTCGAGGCGGCATCCAGAACGGCCAGTTGGGACGTTTTGTCGTCGATGTTGTAGGCAATGGCACCTTGCATCAACATATAGCTGTTTATGGTGGGATCATACCAGGAGTCAACAGTCGCCCTGATGGTCGCGTTGGTGCGTCCGGTTTCATCCAGTGCGCGCAAGGCATGGGTTCTAGCCGAATCGATCGAATTGGTGTCCGTGACAATCGCCATTAAGTTGGCACGGATGCTGTCATCGGCAGCTATACGCGAATTCAGTTCATCAGCAACCTTCTCGGCCACTTTCGGGCAAAAGTTACTGATCTGATTCATTAGGGATGCCGTCGTCTCAACTGAGATATCAGTAGCCGCGCCTTCGTACTGAAACGCAAATTGGACTTCAGCCATCTCGTCAGCTGTCAACCAGTAATTCGAGCCATAGCCACTGCCGGTGATTTCAATGGTGCGATTGGTAACCATCTGCAATGCGTAGGAACCTGTGGCATGCCCATCGCGCCCCGCTCCTTGCCCAGCTTGACCCTGTGAGTTGAACGACCCATCAGGCTTGCGACGCATATTGAGCGAAACCTGGAAGTAGGAAGATCCGTAATTGTCAAGATTGGTATGCACAAAGTTCATCAGGTCCGGCCCGCCGATACTGGCGGAGAGGGGTCCCCAGGCATGATTGAATTCATTGCCCGTATGCCCCCAATCGCGCCAACCGTAGGTGGCCGACATCATCGCAAACCATTTGGCGGCTTCCACTTCACCAAGTGCTCGAAAGATATAGGCGGCCAGTGCGTTACGTCCATTCGCATCCGTCGTACTCGTATAGGGGAATCCAAATCCGTAACTGATGGTGCCTAATCCGACCTGGGCACGATAAAAGTCTGCCGACTGCTGAATCGCGGCATCGACGGCGGGTAAATTGACGCCACAGTTTCGCGCGAGTATCATACCGTATAAGCCGCCCATCGTTGCTAAATTGATGGGGCCATAACTCGGCAGCGAACCATTCAGCAGGCCACCATTGTTTTGGGGTAAGGCAAAAGTATGACTGACGAGCCCTTGATAAGACTGCCCATTGGCACGGTATAGCGCCGCATTGGTGAGGGCTGGCAGCACGTTGTAGTCAGGATTGCCTTGATCAACGGTGTAGAGGTAGTATTGCGACAGGGTGATCAGTTGAAACCCTAAATGCCAGGCGCGCAGGTTGGCGTCAGGCCTGTAGATGTTCAGATTGGTGCGTGAGTATGGGGTGTATTGGGTTACGATATAGTTCGTCGCCCAGCTTTCGTACTTGGGGATTCCCGACCCGAGCATGGCCCAGATCGAGAACTCTTCGGTTGGAGAGCCCGCAGGGCCATTGGTATACACGTATTCACAGTAGTTGGTCAGAATGGCCAGAGATTTGGGGCAATCGAAGGGGGTCGTGGAGGACAGCGGTGCATTGGTAATGCTCATCTGAAGCTTGTAGGAGTTCGTGGTGGCGAGAGACGGACGATAGACATACAAATCCAGCTCGCCATCCGTCGCCTCCGCATCCGTGAGGGCCTCGACAAAGGATCGGCGTGCATCGTGACTGAATAACGTGTCATTGGTTCCGAGAATCACGTCGTGATACTGTAGACCGGCAATCTGGGCCGGGGTATTGGCCGCTACTTCCGTGATCAGAATCTGGCGGGATACATCCGTCAGGTTATACCAATACATCCACCCTTTCATGCCAGTCGGACCTAAAAAGAAGTAATCCGATTCCGTCACGCCTTGCGTCTGGCTTACCCTTAAATCAGGCGCAACCTGACCATAACCGCGTTCGGCAACGAGTAACATTACCGCGAAAAGGAAACCAACGACGAGTCTATGATATATTTTCATAAAATTCATTCTCCCAGAAAGAGTGTTGTCCCCCACTCGGAGACCGATTCATCCGCCTCCAATTTTACATTGTCGATCAACATGTAGTATTGCCAATCCGTGCTAGTATGCGCAAACCGAATCCCGATAATCTCTCCCAGGTATGCGTTCGTACCATCAGGCGTATACGTCAAAACACCATTGACCGAGAAATCATTTGAAGCCGTAGGGAAGGACACACTGGTAAGCACGTTGGTGCCAGCTAGAAGTTCGGCTAGGTAGTTAATTGAATTCATGGGTGCTCCGCTTTCTGTGTTTGCATTCCCCGCATTGAATGTGAGGCTATACGTGACCCCAGGTTGCAAGCGATCGGTAATATTTGTGGTCACGATGCCAGATTCACTCCAAATCGCAGCGTACTGTTCACCATACGGCGTGGGAACACGCCCTGTGATGTTCGTGTTATTTTCGTTCCAAATGTAGGTATATGTATCTTCGCGAGACCACCCATTGATTCCAATCACTTTAAGTCCCCCCACACCCTCTACGGCTTGATTTGTGAGAGCCGGACTTTCAAAACTGGTTTGGAAAATCACTACATTCGTGAGGGCGTCAGCCGGCACAGCGCAACACAGCAAAGCGAGCACGAATGTACAAAACACAAAGGGAAGAGAACGCGTGTATACCTTCATATTATCACCTTTAGTTAATGAACAAGAATCGAAGAACCGAATAGGCCCACCACATGAGGTGCCACAAGACCAAACCCCACCATAGCCAGCGCCAGTGAAACCATCCGCCGCGTCGTTTTCTTTGTCATCATTCTCTTACTTTCGCAAAAAAACATTACCACACTGATCACCATACTAACACCATAGGCAATCCATTATTGATACAATTATTGACACAACAAAGAGCAACTATTGCGACATATGAATTGACAAAGCAACGGCGCCCCCGTCAGTCCCGGGGGCGCAGTTAGTACGCCAGAAGGGGGGAGTTGCATTTAGTCTGCCAATAGTGGGCAAGGCCGTGCCGTAGATCAGAGTCGGTTGGTATGCCCATCCACCCCTGGGGGGAGCGAGCGCATTTAGTCTGCCAAATCCAGGTGGTATCCGGTATGTCCTAGCCGCCGCCATGACACGGCGCAATTCACACCGGAAGAAGCCATCATGGCCCTGAACAAGCACATTAAAGACCTGAATCGTCTGGACATCGGACATGCGATCAAATAGGGGATTTCATTCAAGAAGATTGCCGCCAAGAATAGGCAAATGCGATTCTGCTTAAATCCTCTTCAGTGTCAGCACGTACAACGGTGAAGTCCAGTCATCCATCTGCTCTTCCTTGAAGCCGCCAGCCTCGATGAATAGATATACCAAACCTTCAAGCTCCTTGCGCGTCATCTGCAACGCCTGATTGCCGCGCAAATCCAGCAAAAGGTTGCCCGAGTACATGACCAGGACGTCGTCGGTGCGCCCCTCCGGCTTGAAGGTCAGCGTCTGGAACGGGGCGTTGCGGTTGGGTTTCAGGCGTGCCGCGGGATCAAACGCTTCAACCGACGCCACCTGACCAAGCTGTTCCCAGCTTCCAAGCACCTCGTCGTTGGCCTCGAAGGTGCCGTTGAACTGGAATTTGTCGGCATCATCGCCAGACGCCTGCCAGGCGGCGGTCCGCAACGGCACCGCCTTCATCGCGCGGATGACTTCCTCCTCCCCCAGCTCCGGCAGCTTCATCTCCTCGAACCAGAAGGCCTGATAGTTGCGCTTGACCCCGCTCTTGTGGATCGGCAGGAAACCGGTAGCCGCGATGGTGATGGTGTCGCCGCTGAATTCCTTGCGGAAGGCCTCGTCGATCATGAATCCCCAGGGCCTGCCGCCCGCACGCTTGCCGACGCCAGGCAGGACCGGCTGACGGTTCCGTGAATTCTTCTTGAGCTTGCCGTTGATCCAGACATCCGAGCCCTCGCCGCTGCCGACATGCGAGCGTCCGCCAACCAGCAGACGGTAGGCGTAGCCCGCGCGCATGGGCGGCAGCTTCAGCTCGGCCCGCATCAGCAGCACTTCCTTCTCCCAGAACGTATTGGGCGGGTTGCCACAGCCGCAGTAGTGATGCTCGCCCGTGCAGTCGCCGACCGGCGCCAGCTTGCCATCGTTATGGGCAAACGGCGCGAAACCGGCTTTCCAGCCCACCTGGGCGGCATCGAAGCCGGGCTTCATCCAGTCTTCCGCCCCTTTGGGCCAACTGACCTCACGGTAGCGTCCCCCGCTTTCGCCGCCCCGCTCCCAGAGTTTTTCCTCGGGAGGATCGTAGGTCACGTATTGCCACGCGATCTTGTCGCGGGCCGATCCCCAAAGCGTCCAGTCGTAGTCCCTGACGCCAACCTTCTGGTAGAGATCCACCAGGCCGTCGATCGCTTTATCCGGCATCTGCGCGCTAATTTCCTTCGCCAGTTTTTCGCGGTTTTCAGCCACATACTGCCAAATCAGCAGGTCGCGCATCAGCGGTTCGAAGGCGTTCTTGACGACCGGCCCGAACGCCGTGGTATCCGCCTTCATGTAAAGGTCCAGATGCGGGAGGGTCTCGTCCGGGAAACGCTGTCGGGAAACCTGATAGAGCTTGTCAAAGCCGCCCGGCATGCTGGACAGGTTGTCGGCAATCCCGCGCAGCAGGTAATCGACACCGTTGGACATATTCTGCCCGCCGGGCGCTTCCAGCGTCTTCGGGAACTTCAGGTACGCCTGCCCCAGTACCTCGACCCCCAGTTGCTGCACCTCGGCCGGGGCCGTCTGCAAGGCCGAGACAATGCCATAGACCGGACTGAGCGCGACGGCGCGCTCGTTGTTGGCGATCATATCACCCACGATTGGCAGGATTTTTGCGGCATAGCGCTGATCCACGACAATCGGCGTAACCGCCGTCAAGGCGGCCTTGCGCAGCCACCATTCGTCGTGCCGCAGCCAATAGGCCAACCGGTCGACGTGTGCAGCAATCTGCGCGGGCTTGGCCTTGGCGAAGACATTGAGCGCGGCCTCCACCACCCACCAGGACTCCGCCGGATCCTCGATTATGCCGGCCACCGCGGCGACCACCTCGTCGTTCATCAGGGCGTCCTGGCCCTTGCCGATCGCACCGGACAAGGCCTCCAGCCCCGTGTGACGCCCACGCGGATCCGACGATTTAAGCAAGGGTAGGATGAGATCATGGCGACCGTATTTGACGATCCGCCCAGCGGCAACCGAACGGATTCCCTGATCAATATGCAGCGCATAGCCGAGCAGCATCTCATCCGTCGGCGGCTCCTTGTCGAGCCGGCGCATGATCGGCGCGGACGCATCGGTGCGCAAGCTCTCCTTGCTGACATCCAGTCCCTGCCCAGGGGCCAATTCACCCGCCTCCAGCGAGTAGAAAACGTCATCGGCGGCCGTGCCCCATGGACGCGCGGGAAGTTTGTATGTTTTTGAGTACTGGGTTGGCGGTGCCCCGTAGAGGCGCAGCTTCTGGCGCGGCAGGGTATAGATCAGCGGAATGTAGTTTCCGCCGGGCTTGCCGGTATTGATCTGCGTGTAGCTGATGTTCTGGCCGTCTGACCAACCAAAAGCCCCTTCATGGGTGCGCGCCAGCTCGTACATCCAGCGCCGTTCGTTCATGAATGAACGGTACTGCTGCGGACGCGTGTCTTTGACCAGCCCCATCGCCGGGCCGCGCCAGAGCTCGCCGATGCCGCCGCCGGTGTGCCCGTGAAATAGCCAGGAAGTGGAATAAAAGCTCTTGGTGGCGGAGATGTCGCGCGCCTTGGCATACACTGAGTTTTCGCCATCCGGGGTCAGATTCGCCGCCGCCTGCATGGCGAAGGCCAACCCGCCAACGCGGCCGTTGTCCGTATATCCACCCTCGGGCAAACCGTCGCCGTAAGGAACGTTGCCGCGTCCGACATAGCGGAAGAAGTGTTGCAGGGAGGTCTGGAGGGTATGCTCGTCCACGTCGACCCCGCACTCCTTGGCCATCAGCAGGAAGGTCAGCGCGTGCACCCCGGCGGCATTCATGTGCCCACCGGCCATGTAGCCGTAATTCGCCGCGCCGCGCCCCATCCAGGAACCGTTGTAGATGGTGCGCTTGAGATAGTCGCAGCGGCTCTGGATCGCCGGCAGCACGCTTGCATCACCGGTACGCAGGTAATACTCGCAAATGGCCGGGCCGGTGTAGCCGATCGACCAGGGGAACCCGGGATTATCGGTTCCCAGCTTGCCGCTGAACCAGCGGCGCACGAGCGCCAGGTCCTTCTCTTCCCCCGTCGAGAGCAGGAACAGGGCCGCCCCCCACCCTGCGGTATCCGCCCGGTCGAGATAATCAGCAAAGTTGCGAACAATGGCGTCGGATTTCGGGCAGTTCAGCGGCCAGCTGTCACTATATGCCCCCAGTACGGGAATTTTAAATTCAACCGGATAGGCGGCAGCGGCAGGCGTATCTTTGATCATCAACCGGACGATGCCGTCAGTTGCCTCGATTTTGGTGATGAGATTGCCCAGTTGGACGCGGGGGTCGATATCTTTGAGCACCTCGCCGTTGATGCTCGCGATAAATTGCCCGTTCTTCAGCTTGCCGGTCAAGGCCGCCGGAGAGCCCTCTTCAACCGTACTGATTTTCATCGTGAACGCGGGCTGCAGCAGCTCAAGCCCGAGCCCGAGCGGGCCCAGACGGCCGATCTCGTTGCGCGGGGCCGTGGGATCCGGGGTGTAGTGGAACTGCGGCGGCTCCTTGTAGTAGCCTTCCGCCGCCACGGACTGGCCAACGTCGGCAGCAACGATTGCCAGCACCTGCACACACACAGGTATCAACATGGTCTTATTCATTGTCATTCCTTTCGCCCACACCAACCGTTACACAACCCCATCTCTGGCAACCTCCAGCAACGCGAGAATATTCTCGACCGGCACATCATCCTGCAATTCCTGCGCAGGCGACAGGATATAGCCGCCTTGGCGTGACATCAGGTCACGCACCCGGAGTGCCTCCGCCTTGACCTCGACAGGGGTACCATACGGCAACGCCTGTTGCGTACTGATACCGCCCCAGAAGGCCAACTTGTCACCAAAGTCCCGTTTCAGCCTTTCCAGATCCATGCACTCGGGCTGGACCGGATTGAGGACATCGAGTCCCATCTCGATCAGCGAGGGGATCGCCTTGACTATATTACCGCAGGAATGCACCCAGACATCTTTGCCGTAGCCGTGCACCAGATCATATTCGCGCTGCTCGCCGGGTCTGATCATGTTCTCCCAGGTGTCCGGGGACATGATCAGGTCCAACTGGGTGCCCCAGTCGCTGCCAAGCAACACCCCGTCAATCTCGGGGCAACCCAGGATGTTATCCAGCATCACCATGTTCTTCTCGATAATCCGGTCAAGCAGTTTGGTCGCGAACGCCGGCTCCCCCGCCATGTCGGCGAGAAAATTCTCGATACCGCGAGCCGCATTGGCCTTCTCGAAATGCGAACCGTAGATCATCACCAGAATGTATTTGTCACTGTGATCACGGAGCATCTTCAGACGATCGCGAAAGTCGCTATAACTGCCGTTTCCCTTTACCCCGGGCAAGGACGACGGCAGATTCATGGTCTTCCACTCTGGCCCGAGATTGTCCCACCACCACCAGGGCGGGGATACCTGTGCAATGTCATTATCAAGATAACCATCGGCACTGCGGCAACCGACGGCCTTCTCGAACTTCTCACGGGCTTGACGGGTGAACTGGATGCAATACGGGACACGATCGGTCTCCTTGTGGGCGATCGCATCCTTGACAAGCTGCCTACGATTCATTCGTAAACTCCTCGGGAGGGGTACCGGTTCAGGGGGCGGGTGATTATTTCGACATTCTAAGAGTATAGTCGGGGCACAATCATTTGCACAAGCCCATTTTCCGGAATCAATCGCGTTCCATCTTCACCCCGCCTTACGCGCGATAAACAGACGGTAGGCGCCGGGTTCGAGATCCTCGGACTCGATCGTGACGCTGTCGGGCTCGAAGCCGGCGGCGCGGATGATGTCGAACCACTCCTGGATGCTGAACAAACCGGCGAGGTGATGCTCCTTCTCGACGTGCACACGGTTGTCCGACTCGCGAAACAGGTAGACGAAATCCATGCGGTAGGTGCTGTCCGCGGGGTCGGGATCCCAGTCCCATTGCAGATAGCGCATGGAACA
>CAZOXS010000151.1:0-4474 GCA_964583785.1 uncultured Victivallales bacterium | reverse complement strand
CCACGGAGCCGATGGCGTGATTTTTGCACCGCAAAAATCATGACAGCGGCGGTAACCGCGTAGATACCGAGTCGCCGATAGGCGACGAGGGAAGGCAGCTAAAAAGATAGATCAATCATCGCCGTAAAGTTTAAAGTTAAGGACCCCAATTCCGCCTGATTGAAGATATTTGGCGTAGACTGCGTTATTCGACGGGCGGACGGTATTGAAAGTGAAATAAAGGAATGTACGAGTCGTTCTATAAAACGACCCGAGGGGATATTTTTGTGTTTACTTTACCTCTAATGAGTGACCCCACTTCCGCCCGCATAAGGGGCGTTGGCGTGACCGGTGCTGCCGATAGGCACGCAGCGGGCATGACAACGCGGGGGTATTGGGGAAGCGGCCGGGATCGCAGTAGCCTCGCGACATCGCCAACCACGGAGCCGATGGCGTGATTTTTGCACCGCAAAAATCATGACAGCGGCGGTAACCGCGTAGATACCGAGTCGCCGAAGGCGACGAGGGAAGGCAGCTAAAACAGAACCCTTCATTCAGACAGAAAACCTATTTTTCACTATCGCGGTCTCTGGCGAACCGGATCAGAATATGTATAGTAGAAGCAAATGCCGCAGCAATCCATGCAATTCCAAATGCAGCGAGACAATAGAGCAGGAAAACGATTAGCAGCAGGAAGCATGGAATAAGGATAAGTAACCAGAAGTCATCTCCGATCCCATAACTTATATCGAGCTGTATTGACCGAACAAGCTCGAATACAAAATCAATGAGGGAGTAGTCCCCGCTCTTAGTAGGAATCCATGGAATAAAAACCGAAGTGGTCAGGATACAGAAAAACAACCATACACAAAGTTTATTGTACCCTCGGACAGGCTGAAACAATAAAACCTTAGTGCTTAATCGCATGAACCTACCTCTTGCAGGACACAGGATGCCGCGAGTTTCTCCTTGAAAGCAGCACCCATCCAGCGGCCTGTTTCCCTTTCTCTACTCCCCGCAGTGATCGCTGGATAGCCATCAAAAAGCAGAGTCCATTCATTGCCAATCTCAACTGTTTTAGTGCGTGTTCCTTCATGCACAAGTGCTGCTGTCCAAACGCCATCGGGTCCCTTGGTCGCAGACTTGATTGCTGCAATGTATTCGCCAAGAACAACGCCCAAAAAGGCTACAGCCGTGGTCGTGTTCGGTCCCTCTCCAGCACGGATCTGCCCGACGTAGGCAAAATATGACCATTTACAGCTGACTCTGAACTTCTTGCAGCAGGGGGATTTCGCCCATATTTTGACCTGTGTGTTATCTTCCTGAAACCCTGTATTGCAGATAGCTCTAGCCGTATGTGGCAATACGGTGGCAAATTGATCATACCAGCCGTAACACTCATCAAGATCCTCGCTGCTATTGTTTTCGCCTACAATGAAGATTTCAGGGTCTCGAGCGGCGGCAGCACGCGACTAGCAAGAATATAGGCCAATTAAATCAAATTTATGAACAGGATTATTTTCGCTAAAACCATAAATATTCACACCCCCCTCTTCTTCAATCGGATCCCTGTTGATCCACCGCCCCAGATCACTGCTGTAGTATCTCAGGCCGTAGTAGTAGAGGTCTGGTTCTTCATCCAGATACTTCGTCGAGAATCTAAACGGATTATCATCAGCCAGCGCGCCACTCTTGGCAATCGTTCCACCAAACGGCCCGTATTCGTAGTGGGCGACGGTTGCGCCATTGGCATCAACCAAATCTGTCACATTGCCGTTTGCATCATAGCAGTAGAACGATCCGGGCGCACCGCTTCCAGCTACAGTCATGGAGAGGATTCCGCCAATGGTTCCGGCACCCTGCATCGATCCGCTCAGATCCAGGCCGTAAACATAGCTATTGGTTGCAGAGCTGGTTTGTTCCTGGATCATGGCCCAACCATCGTACAGGAATATGTTTGTTTCGCCATTTACAGTCTTCTGGAATCTACGCCCCATATAGTCGTATTTGTTCTCTATGACTGTCGTTGCGTTGGAAGCGGTTACAAGTCTGTTCTCACCGTTCCACTCAAATATCCACTCACCGTAAGTGAGCATGTTGCCGTCGGCATCATAAGAAGGGCTGAGGGATGAAACCTGAGAGCTGAAGTTGGTAATCGCGGAATACTGATTCAAGGCATTGGCCGTATAGAGGTTCGTGCTGACCTCTGACATCAGTTCTCTGACCTCTGACAACCGGTTTCCGATGGGGTCGTAGGCGTAGCCGTATGTGTTGGTTCCCATAAGTGCCTCGATGACTTCACTGCGGATATTGTAACCGAAGGCGTTGGTAATGGAAGCATTATCTATTCGTTTTGTGCGGCGGCCGACGGCGTCGTTCTCGTAGGCGAAGGAACTTATCAGGTTTGTACCCCACTGATTCTCGATCCCTGTGATCAGGTTGCGGTTGGGTTCGTAGGAGCGGGTCAGGTTGAACGTTGAAGGTGGAAGGTGGAAGGTTGTGGACTCGATGAGCGAGGAACCTTCCAGATAGCTGTATTCAACTACGGAATACGCGGAAGACACGGAATGGAAGCGGCCGTAGCCGTCATAGCCGTAATTCACCTCGTAATCGTCACCGAGGCTGATGCCGCTGGCGCGGCCGTAGGTGTCTTGGCTGCGCTCCAGGACAGTACCATCAGGCAGTTGCTCCTCGACGAGGGCCAGGGTGGACGCATCGTAGACGTTGGTGCGGGTGCCCTGGGCGTCGGTGACGGTCACCTGGCGGCCGAGGCGGTCGTAGGTGTAGGCGACGGAGGGGGTGTCATCGCTGTAGCTGATGTTGGTCAGCGCCCCGCAGCAGGTGTCGTAGCTGTAGGTGGTGGTGATGCCACGCGCCCATGTGCGGGTGGCGAGCTTGCCGTCGGGGGTGTAGGTGTAGCTCGTGCCTTGGTTGTCGGCGTAGAGCTTGTTGGTCAACAGGCCGGTGGCATCGTCGTACGACCAAGTCGTACGATCGGTGGGGAGGGTAAAAAGATCGTCGGCGCTGTTGATCTCGTTGGTGCCGCGGTAGGTGTACATGGCGGTCATGCGGTCGTAGGCGTCGTAGGCGTAGGCGACGGGGTATGTTGCGCCCCAGGTGGCGATGAGCTGGCCTTCCACGCTATAAGCCTGATGCGTCGTGTTGGAGAGCGCATCGGTGGTGGCGATGCGCTGGCCGGTGGCGGGGTCGTAGGCGAAGGTGGTGCGGTTGGTGGCGGCGTCTTCGACGTAATCGACCTGGCCAAGCGCGTTATAGTGCGTAACGCTGGTGCCGGTGCGCGGATCGGTTGTCGAGATGCGGCGGCCTAGGGCATCATAGCCGTAGGTGGTTTTTTGGCCGGTGCTGGAGGTTTGCTCGATGAGCAAACCGTTGATGGTGACGGAGACGGCGTCATTGGTAGAGGTCGGACTATCAACGAGCTGCGTGACGGTTTTGTTGTCGCGGTCGATGGCCGTTTGCTGGATGGTCTGGTTGCCGAGTAGGTCGATGGAGATGGTTTCAGACGCGAGCAGCGGGGAGCCGCCTGAAGGCGGAACTACGAACTGGGTGCCGAGGCCGGTTAGGCGCTGGCGCTGGGTGCCAGTAAGGAGCGCGGTGTCGCTGTTGGTTTCGGGGTAGGTGTAGCTGCGGCTTTCGCGCCAGTAATCGCCCGCGATCTGGACGAATTCGGTGGCGTTGGAGCTTACGCGGTCGGGGCCGGCGAGCTCGATGACGCCGTTGGTGTTGTAGGTGTTTTCGGTGGCGATCACAGGCTGGACGCCTGTGCCACTTTGGTCAAAGCCGGGGCGCTCGGTCTGCACCGTGCGGCCGAGGATGTCGGTGGTGGTGCGTTGCCAGGCGGGGCTGTTGGTGCCGTCGGGGCCGGTGTAGACTTTGGTCCACTGGGTGCCGTCGGCATTGACGCCGTAGTCGTAGGTTTGCTGGCGTTCACCGTTCTGCTCGGTGTAGCGGGTGCGGCCATCGGGGAAGCGGACGGTTATATTGGTCAGCCCGGCACGGATGGTGGTATTGGTCAGGCCATCGGAGCTGTAGGCATAGGTGGTGGTGATGCCCTGCTGGTCCACACTTTCCACGAGCTGGCCGGCCAGGCTGTAGCGGTTGCTGGTGGATTGGGAGATGCCTCCGGCCTGCGTGAGGGTTGTGAGGCGGCGACCGGCGGCGTCATAGGTGTAGGTGGTGAAGATGCTATTGGTGCCAAGCTGACGGGTCATCAGGTCGACGCGGTCGAGGTCGTCGTAGACGTAGCTGGTTTGGAGGCCTTGTTGGTCAATTTCGGTTTCCTTGCCGCAGCAGCCCCATGTTGTGTCGGTGCGCTGGCCGGAGGAGCGATGCTGCGTCATAACCTGACCGAAATCATTAAGGACATTGACCGTCCAACCGATGCGGGTGTAGTTGGTGCCCCCTGTATAGACATAGGTCTCGCTCATGACCGTTCTGCCCAGCGGGTCTTCGATGACAACGTCACGCAGGGATT
>CAZOXS010000150.1:0-3355 GCA_964583785.1 uncultured Victivallales bacterium | reverse complement strand
TTACCTCCAGCAACTCCCGCAGCTTCGCAGGTTAGAAAGCAATGGTATCGAACTCGATGCACTCTTCTATAAGCGACTCATGCGAACGGTGCGCAAGGATGGCACCGTGCGTATCGACAAGAAACTCTTCGAAGTGGACCTCTCGCTGCGTGCCATGCGCGTGGAGCTGCGCTTCGACCCCTTCACGGGCAGGAGCTTTCCCCCACGAACTACGCCGTCTGTCAGGCCGACCTTCTCATCAAGAACGACCGGCAGGCCACCGTACACCTCGGCAACTCGCTGATCGTGCACGAGCCGCACAGCAAGGAGCCAGGCGACCAATGGTCCGAGCCCAAGTGGCGCTACGTGCGGCCAGATTCTCCAAGTCAGAACCAGACTCATCCTGCCGAACCGCATTGACTTCACTGCCACCGGTCAAGACTGAAGGCATCGCATCGGTAAGTATTGACCGGAATTGTTCCCGACCAGGCCTGAAGTAATGCTGGAGAACCACTTCGACGGTAGCATGCCCCGTTACAGGCGACCACCTGACGCCAGACGTGTCTTTTCGACAGCTAGCACGGTCCCCCCTGGCGGTAGGCCTGTTGCAAACGGGAAAGATCCCCTCCGAACCAAGCCGCCAGCAGAATCCACTGGTTGAGCAAGGTGGTCTTGATGACACCGTAGTGCATCCACCGTCGGCCCGAGGTACCCAGAGGAGAATGCGTACAGTCCAGGCGTCCCCTCTGTCGCGCTTTTTTCACCAGCAGAAGATCCTCCAGGATCGGCACATCGGGAAAGCCTCCTAGCGCAAAGAAATCGCGCCGCCTGAGGAAGAGCCCCTGATCTCCATAAGGGCGCTTGAATAGGCTTGATCGGATGTTCGTCGCCCATTCCACCAAGAGCCGCCCCCGGAACTCACCTATAATGGCAAACCGAAAGTATCCGAGCATCGTTCGCGGTTGCTTGATCACACGCCGGATATGACAGTCCCACGCCTCGGGCAGCACGGAATCCGCATGCAGGAAAAGCAAGACCTCGCCTGTTGCCGACCGGACTCCCCTGTTCATCTGAACCGCCCGGCCGGGTAGACTTTCCAAAACCGTAGCCCCTGCGGCGGCAGCGCGTTCGCGTGTGTCATCGGCACTACCGCCATCCACGACAATGACTTCGGTGTTGAAGCCCGCCAGCACCTGCCTGACCACGCCGGTGATGCAGCCGGCTTCGTTGCGGGCCGGAATGATGACCGAGATTTTTGACGGGATGTCCTCACGCTCGTCCACATCATCCAGTACCGGAATGTGTGTGCAATCCCCCGCCTTGCCAAGCGTTTGTTCCAGTACGGACGCGGTTCCCCAGTCGATTCCACGAAAAAGGTCGGGGCGCGGCTTCGTCAAGCCGATCAGATAATAACCGCCATCGCGGGCAGGCCCGATCACGCAAGGCGCGTGGTCAAGCGCACGGACAGCCGCCTGCAGGTTGGCGGCACGGTTGTCCGGGCAATCACACCCCACGACGATCGCCTTGCGTGCCCCCTGCGCAAAGGCATCCGCAAAGGCGCGTTCCATTCGCTCCCCAAGACCTCCTTCACCCTGCGGCACGTAATCATGCGGATCGCCGAGCCATGCCTTCATTTGCGCGGTGGTTCCGCCCGTAAAGCGGATTTGCAGGGGGATGCCCGCCTCGACAACCTGCCTGACCGCGAATTCGGTCATGCGCCTCTGCAAGGCCGCGGCACCATCCGCACCGAGCACCGGAACCAGCCGTGTCTTGGCCTCCCCGGCCACCGGATAACGCGTGAATAGAATGATCCGGGCGTTTATCAAAGCCGGTTGTACCCTCATTTTGTCTCCTATGCAGTCCGCTCGACGACATTGAACCTACGTGATCCCGGAACACCAAACAAGCCGAAAGCCAGCCCGCAGGTTACCGTCCGAGCTGATGCCGCAGCGCGTCCGGTTCGGTGACCGGAAGCTGGCAGGTCTGGTTCTGACACACGTAAGCGGTTGTCACCCCGGCGACTGGTTTGAGGGTTCCCAGAAAGGCGAAGTGGGTTTCCAGCAACGCCTGCCCCGCCCCGCCATCCGCCAGCATCAGGATCTTGTTGGGAAGAAAGTGCGCATGAACGGCGGCCAGCATGGCCTGCGTCGTTTGCGATGACTGCGTGCCTGCCAGCAGAATCTGCTTGGGTTGCGACAACTGAAAATCCAATGCACAGAGCATGGCGGGCATGGCCTGCGCCAGTCGTTGCGGCTCCGTAGCGAACACGCGCAGGGCCTGTTCCGCTGATTCGGCATATGCCGCCCGATCCGTCATCTGCGCCAGCCGCAGCAGGTTCATCACTGCGATCGAGTTGGCAGCGGGTTCCTCGCCGTCGTAGTCCTCCTTCATGCGCAGCAGCACGCTCTCATCCGTACCCGTGGTACTGAAATACCCGCCCTGCCCCACATCCCGGAAGTCGTCATCCATACGGGTTTGCAGGGCGATGGCCCACGCCAGATGATCGGCATCGAAACCGGCTTCATAGAGATCGATCAAGCCTTGGATCAGAAAGGCATAATCATCGGCATAGCCGGCAATCGCCGTTTCCCCGTCGCGGTGCCGTCGCTGCAACGTACCGGTGGCTTCGTCAACCATATGCTGGCGAATGAAGGCGGCAGCGTGCTGGGCGGCCTCCAGATAGGTCGCATCCCCAAGCACTTGGTAGGCCCTGGCAAAGGCCGAAATCATCAGGCCGTTCCAGGCGCTAAGTGTTTTGTCATCGCGGTGCGGGCGCGGCCGCCCTTTGCGCGCCTCGAACAAGGTCTGCCGGGCCGCGGCCAGCAACGACGCGGTTTTTTCCGGGGACAACGAAAACGCGCCAGCCGTTTCCGCCACCGTATGTGCCACATAGAGCACATTCCGGCCCGCAAATTCCCCATGCGGGTCTTCCTGTACATTACCATCGGGCAGTACGCCGTAGTGATAGGCAAACAGCTTACGCGTCGCTTCCGGAAGCCGCTCGTCGAGGTCCGTCTGCGTCCAGGCATAAAAGGCACCCTCGGCATGACGACCCGGCTGGCCGGGGATATCACTATCGGCATCCTCCGCAGAGTAGAACTGGCCGTCCGGCCCTGTCATGTCGCGTAACACGTAGTCAAGCGTTTCACGGGCAATGCGGGCATAAAACGGATCGCGTGTAATCTGGTAGGCACCCAGATAGGTCACAACAAGCTGCGCCTGATCATACAGCATCTTCTCGAAATGCGGCACATGCCAGCGCGCATCCACCGAATAGCGGTGGAACCCGCCACCGAGCTGATCATACATCCCGCCCTGCGCCATTTTACGCAAGCTCACCAGCACCATGTCCCGTGCCGCTTGCTCCCGGGTCCGC
>CAZOXS010000149.1:0-4359 GCA_964583785.1 uncultured Victivallales bacterium | reverse complement strand
GGGTGCCCCTGTGGTTATCCAGGCAACTAGCCGAGCATCTTGAGCATCTGCTCGGCGGCGATCACGTCCAGATGCAGCTTGTAACCGCGCCAGCACTCCTTCTTGCTCGTCCAGTTCGCCACGCTCATCCTCCAGCACGGGGAATAACCATGTCTGAATGCTGTTCTACACGCTTGGAAATAATGATGATTATGTAGCATATAATAATACAAATAGCTACATATGGTTTAAAATAATGGTTGGCAATCACAGCCATCCGAGCTGATATCCCGCGAATCGTGTTTGGCGGCGGCATGGTACTGCCTATAGGAAACAAGGGCGAGGGGGGGGGCAAGAGCCTCTACTGACGGCAATCATCAACCCCAGTCGACTTACATGCTGCATCGTTATTTCTCGTAATGTTCTATACGAGGAATAGCATCGCAATCCTTATGCCAGATTGCTTGATGTGTCATAGGTTGTTACTAATCAGTCGAATATAACGATGTACCCAAAAAGCCAGCAGGCGTTTGCGAGTGATCAATGTGATCGCCGGCGGTCAGCGTGGACGCCTCAGAGTGAATCGATGCTGTGTTCCGCCATCATACGGTACAGCTTGGAACGGTTGCCCTTTGGTAGCCGGGCGTCCTCCGGGGTATGGCCACCGAACGTGGCCAGGGCCAGCCGTATGCCCGGCGCTTCCGGTCGTATGGCGTAAAGAGCAACATCGGAATGGGGCGCAAACACCTGAATGGATTGCGCTTGCGTTCCAAGGTAACCTTTATAGTCAGGGTATTGGTGTGAACAGGATTTGATTCCTTCGATGTCAACCAGACTGAAATCATGGTTTTTCATCGAATCGTCCAATGCCTGCGTTTCGCCTGTTTTATCCCTGAAATGCGTATGGTAATCGCCTACAACCTTGGCACCCGCCGGAACTAATCGTTTCGCCAGATGAACATCCACAACGATGCCAGAACCTTTTACCGGCGGGTTTGTAAAGTAGAAACGATTGTCCTTCTCGTAAATATAGCCGCCATATTCACGGCTCGTTGCCTTGGATAACGGAATCAGAACGGTCAGGATTTCAATGGCGGCATTATCCATTTCGTGAAATCCATTGGTGATGTCAGTAATTTCCGAACCGAATTTAAGCCCCGCCAGTCGATAATCGAAATCCCATTCCCCGGCCATCCTTGGAATACTAGGATTGATCGCCGGCAGGGGCGCGTGATCGGAACGGTAATAATTAGGTGTCGTCGCGCACCCTACCACCCCGGCAAGACCTAAACTCAATACCAATTTCAATAAGTTTTTCATTGCCATACACCCCCGATGACAATGCAATTTGCAGGAATCAGGCCAACATCACATAATGGTGCTACCGGGTGCCGCGCCTAAGGCTGCGGGGCGACATGCGAGGGGGACGTTTCGGGGAGGATGTGTGGGCGTGAGCGTATCGTAGGACTGGCGCCCTCGCCTGTCCAGCCGAGCATAAGCACCGTTGGCTTGCCCCTGCAGAGGGTTGTTGGCATCCGGGGGACTAATGCTTCCGCCTACGCCCTGCGGGACTACGGCGGGACATGCGGCGGTCGGGCGAGGGCGCCACGACCTACATGAATTTGCTCGGAAACAGGAGCGGGGGAGATATGCTGTACGCGTACGGCGAGAATAGGGTGGTTTTGTGCAGCAGTGTCCGATGTGTTCACCGGCGGACAGGTTGGACACTTCAGTACGACTGGGGCTTGCATTGGGCTAGCGTCAGATATTTATTCAGCTCGTCCGCGATCAGGTCGGCATGCCGCTGCGTATCCTTGATCAATTGATGGGCGATGACCTGGAACTCGGGGGCATCCGACTTGACGTCCTTGTAGAAATCCGCTTCCACGACGGAGGCTTCGATCGATAACGCTGTGACAATCGCATCCTGCGGTTTGATGCCCTGCCTGGCGGCGGTGATATTCGCTTTGATGTCGCTGACATATTGCTCGACCGATTTTGTGTCCATCATATCCAGATTGTAGAAGATATGGCCATCGCGACTCAATCCAGTCATGGCAATCAGCAGCTTGGCGTGTTTGCGCTCCTCCTTGACTATCGACTGCCAGAAGGGGGCCATATTGGGGAAAAGAAGGGCGTAGATCTCGTAGAGATCACCGATCATATTCTCGAAATCGGCCAGGCGGCTGATCTTGCTGCATTGGGCCTCGATAACCATTTCCCTCGTGTTCATCTTGATCTTCTCCTTATGCAATCTGTTTGCGCTTCTCGTTATCAAACATGTACTGCAGCATTCTCTGGTGGGTAAGGGTATGTTCCCGCAGAGCGGTGAACTCCTTCCTGATGATGGGGGAGTCGGATTCGAAGACACAGAAGAAATCCCGCTCGATCATGGATTTCTCGAGATCGAGCGCCAAGGCGAGTGCTTTGATCGGCGTGATTCCCTGATCACGGAAGACGTCATAGATATCCGCAATGGCCTCTTCATGTTGCTGCAAGTGTTCCAGCAAATCGTCCGTGACGGTGTTTATGATCCATGCCATCCCTCTGGCAAATAATGTCAGCAGGAAGCAGGCCACCACCGAAAAAACACGCTTACGGGCGTATCTGCGAGAAACTATTGAATCGAACGTCCAACAACCAACGCCCAACATCCAACGCCCAAGTTGGGGAGCCTTTACTTGGATGTTGGGCGTTGGTTGTTGGACGTTGGGCGTTGAAATGAATTGAAGGTTCAGGTTAGCAAGGCCGGTGGGCGGCAGAGGTTCACAAGTGATCAATGTGTTCACCGGCGGACAGGTTGGACTCGTCGATTCAGTGTGAATCGATGCTGTGTGCCGCCATCATGCGGTAGAGCTTGGGGCGGTTGACCCCCAGCATCCGGGCGGCTTCCGCAATGTTGCCCCCGGAGGAGGCCAGTGCCCGCCGGATGGCGGTCGCCTCGGCGTCCTTCAGATTGAACGGAACGCTGTCGGGGGCGGCTGTCTTTTGCGCGGCATCGGTCCCGTTTGCCTGTCTAACGCCAGCAGGCAGGTTCCCGCAGTGGACGTGCCCAGCTCGGATGGTTTCGCCGCGGCTTTCAATTAGCGCCCGTTCGATGATGTTTCGCAACTCCCGGATGTTGCCCGGGAAATCATACCCGTCCAGCACCGCCAAAGCCTGGTCATCAATGGCGGGGCAGGGGAACCCCATTTCCCTTGAAATCAGCCGGGTGAAGTGTTCGGCAAGCAGCGGGATCTCGACTTTGCGCTGCCGCAACGGGGGAAGCGTGATGGTAAAGCCCGCCAACCGGTAATACAGGTCGGAACGGAACTTCCCGCTGCCGATCTTTTTGGCGATATCCGCATTGGTGGCGGCTACAATACGAACATTAACCTGGCGTGCCTTGGGACCACCAACGGGCGTAACCTCACCATCCTCGAGCACCCGCAGGAGTTTTGTCTGCATCTCGGGGGCCATATCACCAATCTCATCCAGGAACAGGGTTCCGCCATCCGCTAGTTCAAAACATCCTTTGCGCCCGTCAACAGCCCCGGTAAAGGCACCCTTGACATGACCGAACAAGGCGGATTCGGCAAGATCCGGTGGTATCGCAGAGCAATTGATTGGCACGAACGAATGGCTTGCGCGAGCGCTCCCGAAATGGATGGCACGCGCGATGAGCTCCTTGCCGGTTCCGCTTTCGCCTGTGATCAGGACCGAGGTTTTCGGTGCCCCGCAGACGAGCTTGACATCATGCATGATCTTCTTCATTGCCGGCGAGTGGCTCACCAGCTTGGAAACACCGCAGCGCTCGCGTTCCTGATCGGATAGCAATGAGACCTGGTCCGCCAGCAGGTCCCGTTCGCGTTCGATCTGCCGGTACCGCAATGTCCGGCTGATCGTCAGCGTGATCTCATCCTGGTTCACCGGTTTCTCGAAGAAGTCGAACGCGCCCAGTTTCAATGCACTGATGGCCTCATCTTTACCGGCGGTCCCGGTAATCACAATAACAGCCGTTTCCGGACTCGCCTTCCTGACCCGCTCAAGAACCTCGAGCCCGGACATTCCGGGCATGCAAAGATCGGTGATCAGGATGTCAACCGGTTGCTTCGTAATCGCATCCAGGCAGCTTTGGGGATCCACGTAAATCGAGGAAACGCAATTTAACGGTTTAAGAAAGGTGCGGATGGTCACCGCCACGCGCTGGTCGTCGTCCAGAATCGCGACGCTGACATTCCGGGATGTGGGCGCGCTTTCTTTTCTCATGACTATTCTCCCCTGTGTTCAAGACGTTTAACGCAGGGGACTTTATTTCATTATGCGACGACTGTCTACAACGATGTGAGGCCAATCACGTGTAGCCACGGTCTTTTCATGTTCATGTGTTTGAGTCAATGC
>CAZOXS010000148.1:0-9163 GCA_964583785.1 uncultured Victivallales bacterium | reverse complement strand
GAGGCTCTTGCAAAACCCCTCGCCGTGCCCGGCTTCAAGCGGGCACGGCGAGGGGGTTTGCAAGAGCCTCTAAAGGTGAAGCTGGTAGATGACCAGCGTGCCGTTTGTGAAGGTCAGGGTGAATGTGTTGCCGGTGGCCTCGTTGAGCGAACCCTGCCAGAGTTCCGCCAGCTTCATGCCCGCGAGCGGGTATTTGAGGCCGGTGGTGGTGATGGCGGTTTCGGGCGTGAGTGAGATGATTGAGATCTGCTGGCCGGGGATGGACGGGAAGCGGCAGGATTCGCGCGCGACGCTGAAGGTGCCGAAGTCAGTCACCATATCCGCTTTGAGGTCGCGGTTGTAGCGGGCCAGCAGGGCGATGTTGGCCAA
The DNA here is from genome assembly GCA_964583785.1 of uncultured Victivallales bacterium. Classification (GTDB taxonomy): domain Bacteria; phylum Verrucomicrobiota; class Kiritimatiellia; order UBA8416; family UBA8416; genus UBA8416. The sequence continues at coordinate 8,794 of CAZOXS010000148.1, read as the reverse complement.
GGTGTGGTCCTCGCGTTTGCCGGTGGCCCCGAGGATGGTGACGGCTTGGATGCCCTGTTGCCGGCACCAGTTGACGGCCTTGGTCAGGTCGTTGGTCTCCTGGTCGCGGTCCTCGATCAGGACCGCCTTGAAGTGTTCGCGCTGTGCTGCGGTGATCGAATCGAGGTCGCCGATCACGACATCCGGCATCAGTCCGGCGTGGGCCAGGGCATCGGCGGCACCGTCGCAGCAGACCAGCGGGTCGGCTGTCGCCAGTATCTTCAGCGGGCTATGGTGTGTCGGGAAATCACCGTCCGCGAGTATGACCGGATTATTCATGCGCGTGCCTGTCGCCATTTGACCCACCCGTAGATGCCCAGTACCAGGAAGAACGCATACTGGATGGCGTAGATCGGGGCGCCCTTGACCCAGTAGATATGGATGCCGAGAATGTTGACGATGATCCAGCCGACCCAGTTCTCCATATGTTTGCGGGCCTGCAGGAACTGCGCGTAGTAGTTGAGCACGGTGGTGGTCGAATCGCGCCAGAGCAGGTCCGGCTGGGGCAGCCAGTCGAACCGCTCGGCGGCGGCGGAGATACCGGTACCCCATAGCAGCACCGAGACGACGGCGGCGGCGGCGACCAGCAGTTGTCGTCCGTGTGGCAGCCAGTTCGGCAGGAAATGCTCCCGCGCGGCCTCCTTGGCGGAGGCCCCGCCGTGACGATACCAGACGATCCAGCAATAGATCTGGACCGGGATACCGCTGGCGTAGAGGATTCCGTCGGAGATCAGATGCCACTCGAAAAAAGCCAGCCAGGCCGAGATTGCAGCCCAGATCAGCCCCAGCGGCCAGCCCAGGATGTTCTGGCGGGCGATCAGGATCACGCCCGCAATCGCGCTGACCGTCGCCACGATCTCCCACGGGGTCGTCCCCAGTAGGGTCTGCCATTCAATCGTTTCAATAAAAGACATTCTGCGACTTCCTACGGCGGTACTGACCGCATCAGGTTCCAAGGGTTTTCCGTCATGGAATCTCAGCGCTGCCGATGGTGATGCGCATCGTGCAGGGCCCCCCTGTCGTACAGCCTTGGATCATCACGAATTGTTCATCGATTTGCAATCGTTTTTCTTAGGTCTGAAATGCTCGTGTTGGCATCCTGTCATTTCCCCATTCTTCCATTGAATGGGTGTTATCTTTTCGCTTTTACTTTTGATCCCGTGCGTCTAGACTCCCTGTTCAACAAAAAGGAGAGATATGAAGGTGTTCGTGTTTATTTTGCTGGCGGGGGTACTTGCAGGCTGCTCGAAGGAGACGGAGACCGCCGTGTCGCCGTCCTCAGAGGGGGCCGTATCCATTCCAGAGGCGTTGGTCGGAGGCGCACCGGCGATGCTGGATCCCGACGAGATCCTGATCAGCGTCAACGATAGTGCGTTGACCCGTGGCGAGGCCATGCGCCAGGTGCAGTTGCGTCTTGGCGGACCCCCGCCGCCGGATATGTCGGCCGAGCGTGTGGAGGCGATCCAGCGCCAGGTGCTGTCGAAGGTGATCGATGAGTTCGTCAAGCGTGAGCTGCTGCTGCGCGAAGCCGACCGGTTGAAGATCGAGGCCCCCGAGGAGGACGTCGAGAAGACGCTCGCCGGGATCCGGCAGCGGACGCCGGAAGGTCGCGATCCGAAAGGGATCCTCTCCGAGGGCCCGGCCGGGCAGGATTCGCTGCGCAATGAGGTGATCGTCGGAATCCGTGTCGAGAAGCTGCTGGCGGCGGCGCTGCCGCCGGTAGCCGAGCCGACGGAGGCCGAGCTGGCGGCCTTTCGCGAGGAGCACCGCGAGAAACTGGCCATGCCCGAGCGTGTGCAGGCGCGTCACATTCTACTGAAGGTCGAGGCCGGCGCCTCGGATGAACAAAAGGCGGCCGTGCGCGAGCAGGCCGATACCGTTCGCCAGAAGCTGCTCGACGGGGCCGATTTCGCAACGCTGGCGCAGGAGGTGTCCGCTTGCCCCAGTGCCTCGCGCGGTGGTGATCTGGGAATGTTCCCGCGCGGCAAGATGGCCAAGCCATTCGAGGAGGCGGCGTTCAGTCAGGCGGTGGGCGAGATTGGTCCGGTGGTCGAGACCCCGTTCGGGTATCACATCATCCGCGTCGATCAGCATCTGGCCCCTGGTCTGGTCGATGACGAGCAGATTGCCGCCGTGCTCAAGCAGCGCGGCCGGGCGCAAGCGCTGGCCGATTATGTCCGCGGCTTGCAGCGGTCCGCCGATATCAAGCACTCGGCGACCGTGCGGCCGCCAGCGCCAGCGGCGACACCGGGGCCGGATGGCCAGTGAACCGCATTCTGCTGGCACCCGGTGAGTTGCTTGCGGATGGCCAGGTCGTGCTGCGCGACCGCCGGGCGGAGCATATCCGCAAGGTGCTCGGCAGCCGCCCCGGCGATGAGCTGCGCGTCGGGCTGCTGGATGGTCCGCGCGGCACGGCGACCGTCCTGGCGGCCGACGGGGATAGCGTGCACCTACTCTGCCGGTTTGATCAGCCACCGTTGCCACCCACCGGGATCTCCCTCTTGCTGGCGTTGCCGCGCCCCAAGGTGATGCACCGCCTGTGGGCACCGCTGGCGTCGTTCGGGGTGGAACGCCTTGTGCTGGTCAACGCGAAAAAGGTGGAGCGCAACTATTTTGATACCCATTGGCTTGATCCGGCCGCTTACGGACCGCTGCTGATCGAGGGCCTGGAGCAGAGCGGCGATACCCGCCTGCCCTTGGTGCGCGTCTGCCGGCGCTTCAAGCCGTTTATCGAGGATGAGTCGGCCGCTTTTTTCGGCGAGGCGTCCCGCCTGGTCTTCCACCCGCACGGGGCGACCGCGCTATCCGCCGCCGCCGTGCCTGCCTTCCGTCCGGTCGTCATCGCGATCGGGCCGGAAGGCGGGTGGAGCGACTTCGAGATCGACCTGCTGCGCCGGCACGGCTTTGTGTGCGTCTCCTTCGGCACGCGCACCCTGCGCACCGATACGGCGGTGCAGGCGATCCTGGGGGCGGTTACGCTAGCTGTAACTTCACCCGTTTGAAGTCAGATTAGGGCGAAAGATTAAGGTTTGAACGCTTCCCCCTTTAATCTTTTGCCTTAATCTTTTGCCCTAATCTTCCCCGTTGGAGAGCGAGTGTCCTCGCAATCCGCTCTCGACGCCGTTCTCGTCCACCGAGCCCATGGATCGTTCATCGTATCGAGGCAATCGCGCCATCCTTGAGCGTCAGTGTCCTGGTGGCGTTCTCGATCGTTGAGAGGCGATGTGCAACCACGAAGGTGGTCCGCCCGCGCTTCAGGTTATCAAGGGCTTTCTGGATCAACGCTTCGGACTCCGTATCCAGCGCCGAGGTGGCCTCGTCCAGGATCAGTATCGCCGGGTCCCGCAGCAGTGCACGGGCGATCGCGATGCGTTGCCGCTGGCCCCCGGACAGGCGCGACCCGTTCTCGTAAATGCGGGTGGAGAGCCCGTCCGGCAGCGAGTTTATGAATCCGGAAAGCTGCGCGTCGTCGATGGCTTTGGCGACCCTGAAGGGGGCGATGCCGGCATTCCCGTAGGTGATATTATCTCGGATGGTGCCATCAAACAGGACCGTTTCCTGTGTCACGACCGAGATGAATTTCCGGTAGGAGCGCAGGTCGAACGCATTCATGTCGTGGCCGTCGATATAGATCGTTCCGGAGAGGGGGCGGATAAAGCCGATCAGGAGTTGCAGGATCGTCGACTTGCCGGATCCCGAGGGCCCGATGATGGCGATGGTTTCGCCCGGCGCGGCTTCGAAGCTGATATCACGCAACGCATGGCTCTTGCTTTGCGGATAGCGGTAGCTGACATTCTTGAATGTGACTGCGCCTTCAACCCCGGAGAACTTCAGTTTGTTCTCGTTCGCTTCGATGTCGGGGCACTCCAGCACCTCGGCTACGGAGCTGACCGACTCGAGACCCCGGTTGATAAGCGGCATGAGGTTGAGCAGTCCGCTGACCGCCCCCGTGATCGAGCTGAAATAACCCGACAAGAGAATGACATCACCGACGCCCATCTCAATCCGGCCTCCCAGCATCAGTGCGGCGGCGGTAAGCAGCGTAATGAACTCAAAGAGCCGGAACATGACCCACGTGAGTGAGCCGTAACACGCATTGGTCACATCCAGCTTCATGCCGGATGACTTCAGCAGGGTGAAGTTCTCGTTCACCCGCCCGATGGCCACATGCTCGAGGCCATGCGCCCGTGTGATCGGAATCATGCGCAGCATCTCGATCACCCGGGTTGACATCTCCTCCACTCGACTACGGTAATCATGATTCGCATCCGTCATCCTCCGTCCCATCACCTTGTTGATGACGATGGCGATCGGCACGGTACAGGCGAAAAAGAACAGGAATGCCGGGGCGCGCCAGGCGGTGACAGCGAGCGCGACGAGCAGGGTGATGATGATATTCGGCACGGATTCCGAAAGCTGCCTGCTGAGCTGCTCGATAGACTCCACATCGCGCAGGACCTTTGTCTGTAGCGTCCCGAGGCTCGAGCCATGATGGTAGCTGAGCGTCAACTGCTGGATACGTTCGCAGAGTGCGGAGCGGATCTTGCGCTCGACTTCCCGCAGGTAGAGGCTGGAGGTATAGATATAGAGCGTATGCGTGACGATGTTCTGGGTGACGATGACGAAGCCGGCAACCGCCAGGGGGATGATGGCCGCCGGATCGGTCCCCGGCCCGGCCGTGATCAAGTTGATGATCGAGGCTGTGATGACCGGCATGACCCAGACGGGCGAGGTCTTGATGACCAGCAGCAGGGTGGCGAGCGCAAACCGGAAGAACTGGCCCTTGTGAAACTTCAGGTAGATTGCGAAGCGCCCTTGTAGTCACGGGCAAGCAGTGTTTCGTTTTGCATGTTCCTACTCCCCCTGCGGGATCTAGATGTTCCCGCCACTGTTGTGCTGCCGCAGCAGGCTGATCTCGCGCCGGCAGAAGAGCAGCACGCTGGCGGCATAGACCGCCCCGCCAGCGAGCATGGCGGCGGCGACCCGCGCCGCCTGGCCGGCCTTGGTCGCGGTCGAGAACCACGGCAGCGGTTCCAGCCAACCCAGCAGCAGATGGATGACCACCACCATCAGCAGGCTGCAGCCCAGCACCTTGAGCAGGCTGGCTCCAAGGCTATGCCAGCCGGGTGAGCCGATCCGGCGGGTCAGCACGATCGCCAGTAGGGCGCTGTTGACGGCACTGGCAAACACCGTGGCCATCGCCAGGCCGGCGTGCTTGTAATAGGTCGGGAGCGTGACCACCAGCAGGACATTCAGGACGAGATTGAGGCCCACGGCGATCAGTCCGGTCCGCACCGGGGTGCGGGTGTCCTTGATGGCGTAGAAGGCGGGCACTAGCATCTTGTAAAGGCTGAAGACGGCCAGACCTGGGGCATAGAAGACCAAGGCGCGGGCGGTGAGGATGCGCGATTGCGCGTCGAACTCGCCGGATTGGAAGGCAAGCTGCACGATCGGGCCCGCCAGGATCATCAGGCCGGCGGCGGCGGGGACCATGACGAGCATCAATCCGCGCAGGGACCGTGCCAGGGCTGGCGGGATGGCTGCGGTCCGGTTGCTGGCGACCTGTCGGGCGAAGGCGGGTAGCAGCACGGTGCCGAGGGCTGTGGCGAAAAGGCCGAGCGGCAGGTAGATCAGCCGTTCGGCATAGGTCAGGGCGGCAGGGGCCCAGCTTCCCGCCCAGAGGGCGAGCACACCGTCGACCACGACATTGACCTGGTGGACGCCCATGCCGAGGGCGGCGGGTCCGAGCAGCAGCAGGATCTCGCGTATACGCCGGTCATTCCAGGCGAACGAAGGGCGGGGCATGACCCGCAGGCGCAGCAGGGCAGGGACCTGTGTTACCAGTTGCAACACGCCCGCCAGCAGCACGGCCCAGGCGACGCCGTAGATGCGCTCCGCCAGGGAATCCCCCAGACGCGGGCAGACCCAAAAGACCGCCGCGATCCAGACGATATTCAGCAGCAGGGGGGTGGCTGCCGAAACCGCGAAATTCCCGACGGCGTTGAGAATGCCCATTCCCAGTGCGACCAAGCAGATGAAGACCATGTAGGGCAGCATGATCCGCAGCAGTGGCAGCACGGCGGCCAGCCGGGTCCCGTCGGTCGTGTACTGCATGGCGATGGTGATGATCACGGTGCCCGCCGCCGTGATCAGGATCAGGAATAGCGCCAGCATCGTCAGCACCCGGCCGGCCAGCCGGTTGGCCTTTTCCCGCCCTTCCTTTTCCAGGATTTCCGAAAAGACAGGGACAAAGGCTGCCGATAATGCACCCTCGCCGAACAGGCGACGGAACAGGTTCGGGATGCGGAAGGCGACATCGAAGGCGGACTTCGCCAGCGAGGTGCCGAAATAATGGGCCATGACCATCTCGCGGGCAAAGCCGAGTACGCGGCTGAGCCCCGTGAAGAAGCTGACGGTAATCGCATGGCGGAAGATTCTCATGCGGGTGACTGGAGACGGGTTAAGGATTGAAGCACGGCTTCGGCGACCTGTCCGGGCGATATTCGGCGAAGTGCCTCCGTGGCAAGCGGGTCATGGCGGGCGATGTCGCGGGAAGCGTTTTGCGGTTCCGCCTGGATGCATTGGTGTCCGCTGCCGAGCGGGCCGGTCTTGGCGGGATCGGTCAGGCCGTAGATGGCCACCACGGGGGTTCCGGCGGCGGCGGCCAGATGCATGCCGCCGCTGTCGTTGCAGATCACGCTGTCGCAGGCAGCCAGTCCGGCGGCGAGCTGGGCCAGCGTTGTCCGGCCGGCAAGGGCCTCGGCGTCCGGTTGCAGCGCGGCCGCAATCCGGTTGCAGACAGGGGCCTCGGCGGCCGTGCCGAAAATGGCGAATCGGCAGGCGTGCGATTCGCGGATACGCTGGGCGGCGGCGATGAAGTGCGCCTCGGGCCATTGTTTGGAGGAGCCGCGGGCAGCACCGGGGATCAGCCCGACCATGGGCAGGCCGCCACTGACCGGAGCCCATACGGGATCCGCGGGCGGCAGCCTCAGCACCGGGGCGGGCAGGCTGGCGACATCCCCAAGTTGCAGGATGTCCGCGTATTCCCACTGCTGGTGCCCGGCGCGGGCACGTGGCGAGAGCCGCACGCGATGGGTCAGCAGAATGCCCCGGCTGTGCCCGCCGGTGCCGATCCGTTCGGGGATTCCCGCCAGCAAGGGGACGAGGGCCGAGCGCCAGGAGTTCGGAAAAGTGTAGGCGGTGTCGAACTTGCCGGCCCGGATGGCGGCGGCGGTCTGCCAGAGGCCGATGTTGCCGGGTTTGAGCGTGAGGATGGCATCCACCGCCGGGTGCAAGTGCCATAACGCCGCCAGTGGCGGCTTCACCAGTATGGTGATGCGCGCATGCGGATGCCGCGCGCGCAGCACCTGCAGGGCGGGCATCGTCATGCACCCGTCGCCCAGCCAGTTGACCCCGACAATCAGAATTCCGCCACCGCCGCTCATGCCGCGCCCTCGACCGGACGGAAGCAGATATGCGAGATACTGGCCTTGAAGTCCTCCGCGCCATCCAGAATGTCGATATCCACCCGCAGGAAATAGACCGGCACGTCGTAGCGTCCGATATTCGGGAAACGCACGGCGTCCTTCTCGGTGGTGATGATGGCATCCACCTTTTCCCGGCGCGCGCTGTTGATGATGTCGATCATCTCCTGCTGGCTGTAGCGGTGATGGTCCGCAAAGCGGTGGCGCTGGATGATCTCGGCACCGAACGCCTCGATCAAGGCCTCGAAGCCGCCGGGAGCAGCGATACCCGAGAGGGCCGTTACCCGTTTCCCCTCAAGGTAGCCGAGCGGTTGGCGCTCCTTGGTGATGACGTGCTGGAGGTGGCGGGGGCAGTGTCGGCATTCGATGATCTCGGCTTTCGGATTGAGGCTGCGCAGCTGCTCCTTGAGAGCCTGTGTGCCGTTGCCATCGGATTTGGTGATGAAGATGAAATCCGCCCGCTTGATGTTCTTGATCGGTTCCCGCAGTATCCCGCGCGGCAGCACATGCTCGTTACCGAAGGGGTTGGTCTTATCAACCAGCACGATCTGCACCCGCGGTTTCAGGGAAAGATACTGGAAGCCATCATCCAGGATCAGGGTGTCGCAACCGAGCTTGTTGATGGCGTAACGGCCGCTTTTGACCCGATCCTTGTCGACCAGCACCGCCACATTCGGCAGGTTCGAGGCCAGCATGTAGGGCTCGTCGCCGCTCATGGCCGAATCCAGCAGCAGCACCTCGCCATCCGAAACCACGCGGGGCGGGCAGCGGCGGTCGTGGAAGGTCATCATATTGGAAAGTCGTTGCAGCAGTGGAGGTTGCGATTTCTTGTAGCCGCGGCTGAGGATGGCGACCCGTCGACCGGCCAACTGAAGCTCGCGGGCAAAGATCTCGACCACGGGGGTCTTGCCCGTGCCGCCGACGGTCAGGTTGCCGACGCTGATGACCTGGCAGCCGAGGGTATGGTGGCGCAGCAGCCCCTTGTTATAGCTCCAGAGGCGGAACTGGACAATGGTGCGGTAGAGGCGCGAGAGCTGTTTCAGGGTCCAGAGCAGCAGGCGCACAGGACGCGAAAGCCCCTGATCGGCGCCTTTTTGTGCCAATAGATGGATAAGAAAATTTTCTGTGCTTTCGCGTTGATTGCGTTTCATGTCTCCCCTGTACTGGATGTGGCAACGAACCCTAGCGGAAGCGGCGTCAAATGTCGAGTTTTCGCGCAACCGGCGGTTTTTGCGTGTTATCGGCGTGTGTAGTTGGTATGGTTTCCGGCG
>CAZOXS010000147.1:0-5224 GCA_964583785.1 uncultured Victivallales bacterium | reverse complement strand
GTTCTGCCTTGGAAGGCAAGGGCGGGGGGGGAGATGCCAGGCGTTCCGGTAGTTCAGAGCTGAAGAATTATATTTTGCAAAACCCCTTGCTGCGCCCGGCTTCAAGCGGGCGCAGCAAGGGGTTTTGCAAGAGCCTCTTTAATATACTTTATTCTTACATGGGGACATATTTGACGCAATAAAGTTCCGTAAAGCACTTTCTTAAAGGATGTTGAACCCAATCAGGAACAAACCAAGGGGGGGGGACTTCAGATTAAAGGGCTGGCGGGGCGATGAAGCGGATGTAGGCGGCCCACCAGGATGAACCCCAGAGCATCCAGAGCAGGGCGGCAAAGGCCAGGTAGGGGCCGTAGGGGATGCGGCTCTGCATCTCCTTCTTGCCGGTGAAGATCAGTGTCAGCCCCACGAGTGTGCCGGCCAGCGAAGAGAAAAGCACGGTAAAGCAGACGCCCTGCCAGCCGAAGAAGGCACCGATCGCCCCCATCAGTTTGACATCACCAAACCCCATTGCCTCCTTCTTGAAGATGAACTCGCCGAGTGTCGCCACCCCCCAGAGCAGACCGAAACCGAATGCCGCCCCGATCGCCCCGCGTGCCAGCGAAGCGAGCATGGTCGGCTGGCCATGCAGCGCGGGGACCAGCGCACTGAGCACCAGCCCGCAGGCAATACCACCGAGCGTGACGCGGTCGGGGAGAATCATGTGGTCGAGATCGACGAACGTCCCCAGCACGAGTCCCATGATCACCAGCCAGAAGACCGGCACCAGCATCAGGTCGGTCACGGGCACGAGCCCGAGCGGGCGCGGTCCGGCAACCAGATCGAACTTCAGCCAGGCCAGCAGGAACAGCAGGGCGGTTAGCATCTCCACCAGGATATAGCGCGGGGAAATGCGCACCCCGCAGCGGGCGCAGCGCCCGCGCAGGTACAGGTAGGCGAAAACGGGGATATTCTGATACCAGCGGATCGGCTGTTTGCAGGCGGGACAGTGCGATCCCGGCGTGGAGACCGACTGCTCCAGCGGGATACGGTAGATGCAGACGTTCAGGAAGCTTCCTTTGCATGACCCGGCGGCCACCGAGAGTATCGTGAGGAAGGCGTACCAGGGGAAGTCGATGGAATCGAGCAGGGCATTCATGTTAGACCGGGGTTGGTGTTTGATTTCAGACGGAATAGACGGCTTGTTCAAGGGCGGCACGCATGGCCTCGATAGCCGGCTGCCGCCCCGTCCAGATCTCGAAAGACCGGGCGCCCTGGTGCAGTAGCATGCCAAGGCCGTTGGCGGTCGTGGCACCGGCCTTGCCGGCCTCGGTCATGATCCCGGTATTCGGGAACATGTAGATCAGATCGAATAGGAACTGACCGGGACGGAAGGCCCCGGCGCCAAGCAGCGGCTTGTCGTCAACCTTCATGCCAATTGGCGTGGCTTGGATCACCAGGTCGGCCTCAAGGGATGCCGCCGCCCAGGCGTCGGCTGACATGCCGGCACTGGCCACCACAACGGCCGGTGCCAGTTGCGCGATTTCCGACGCGACGGCATCGATGCGGGCCTGCTCGATGTCGCTGAGCACGATTCGCGCGGCCCCTTCCGTCGCGCAGGTGATGGCCACCGCGCGGCCAGCCCCGCCGCAACCGAGCACGAATACGGAAAGCCCGGCGATACTGCGGTGGAACGATTCGCGCACGGCGGCGACAAAACCGTCGCCGTCGGTGCTGTGGCCCTTGAGTCGGCCGTCCGCCAGGAACTCGATCGTGTTGACCGAGCGCGCCAGCGTCGCCGAGGACGCATGCGCATCGACCCCCTTGAAGGCGACCTCCTTGAGCGGCACGGTCAGGTTGACCCCACCGAAGCCCATGTCGCGCATCGCCTTGAGCACGCGCATCAGGTTCTCCGGAGCCACATCGAAGGCCAGATAGATGGCATCCATGCCCAGCGCCTGGATCGAGCGGTTGTGCATGATCGGCGACAGGGTATGGCCGATGGGGTGTCCCAGTACGGCAAACGGGATCGTGTGTCCGCTGATTTCCTTCATGCTTGTCCTCTATAGTCGATGTTTGTGCGTATGTGGGTATGTGAGGTTGTGTGGAATTTATCTCACGCACCCACATACTCTTCTCTTGTCTTTACGGGTTTTCCGTGATCTCCTCTGCCGCCTTCTTCGGCATGGCGATCAGGCGGTTGACGCAGGACAGGTAGGCCCGTGCGCCTGCCTCGATGATATCGGTGCTGGCCGACTTTGCGCTCAGCGTCACGCCCGTGTCGAACGCGACTCGCACGCTGACCTCGCCCATCGCATCCTTGCCGCCGGTGATGGCTTGCAGGGTGAAGTCTGTCAACGTGCCATGGATGCCGGTGATGCGGTCGATCGTCTTGAGGGCGGCATCGACCGGCCCGTCGCCGCAGGCGGCGTCCTGCAGGATCTCGTCGCCCTTGCGGATACGGACCGTGGCGGTCGGTACCGTGACCGTGCCGGTGGAGACATGCAGCGAATCGAGCACATAGGCGGCGTTGGCCTCGGTCATCTCCTGGTGCGCGATCATCAGCAGGTCATCGTCATAGATCTGCTTCTTCTTGTCGGCCAGCACGATGAACCGCTCGTAAGCCCGTTCCAGCTCGGCATCATCCAGCACCAGGCCCATGCCCTGCAGATGGTGCTTGAACGCATGGCGGCCGGAATGTTTGCCCAGTATCAGGTCGGTCGCCTCGATCCCGACCTCCTGCGGACGCATGATCTCGTAGGTCGAGCGTTCCTTCAGCATGCCGTCCTGGTGGATGCCGGACTCGTGCGCGAAGGCGTTGGCTCCGACAATGGCCTTGTTGCGCTGCACGTTCATGCCGGTCAACTGGCTGACCAGTCGGCTGGTCTTGTACAGCCGTTCGGTCTTGATGTCGGTATACAGCCCGTTGAACTGGTCGCCGCGCACCTTCAGGGCCATGACGATTTCCTCCAGCGCGGCATTGCCGGCGCGCTCGCCCAGTCCGTTGATTGTGCATTCGATGCCACGGGCGCCGGCTTGAACGGCCGCCAGCGAATTGGCCACTGCCAGCCCCAGGTCGTTATGGCAATGCACATTGATGATCGCCTGGCCGATATTGGGAACCGTGTCGAACAGCCGCCGGATCACATCACCAAACTCGCTGGGAATGGAGTATCCCACCGTATCGGGAATGTTCACCGTCGTGGCCCCGGCATCGATTGCCGCCTCGACCATCTGCGCCAGGAACTCGGGTTCCGTGCGGGAGGCGTCCTCGGGGCTGAACTCGATGTCGTTGATAAACCCCTTGGCGAACTTGATCGACGCCACCGCTTGTCGCAGGATCTCGCTCTGGGCCTTTTTCAGCTTGAATTCGCGGTGGATCTTCGAGGTAGCCAGGAATACATGGATTCGAGGACGCTCGGCGGGGGAGACCGCCTCGGCGCAACGGATGATATCCTTTTCGATACAGCGCGCCAGACCGCAGACGATCGGGCCCTTGACCGTTTCCGCGATGGCCTTGACCGCATTGAAGTCATCGGGTGAGGCGATCGGGAAACCGCCCTCGATGACATCCACGTTCAGCATGGCCAACTGGTGGGCCACATCGAGTTTCTCCCGGTGGTTCAGGCTGGCACCCGGTGACTGCTCACCGTCGCGCAGCGTGGTGTCGAAAATAGTGATCTTCTTGCTTTCGTCTTTCATGATAGATTCCTCGTTCCTTTAATAAGACCGCTTACTTTAGCGATTGTTCGGAATATTTACAGATAAAAAGCCGCCGAAGTGAAATTCCCGGCAGGCGTTCTGTGAGGGGGAGGACGATGAAAGCTTTCGGCGGAATTAGCAGGCAAGCTTCACCGGAACGCCAGCCGGGCGGCTAAGTCGCCGTCCGCAGGTCGTGCTCGTCAGTCGAAGTTGTCGTGTCCAAGCCGAGTTCATGCTCTGCATATTACGGTAAACCGGACGTCGCCGTCAATACAAATTCGGGGTTTGGGATGGCGACGTTTCAAATCACCATCGACAGCCACTCGCGCCGCGTCGCCAGTTGCTGGGGTTGAAAAAGCGATTGCCCGCCCTGCATGGTGTGAAAGAAGAATGGCGAGACGCGTCACCTAGCGCTTTGATGCCTGAGTGTGAATAGTGAAGGCCCCGCTGCCCGCCGCTGCCCGCGATGGCCTCTCCCTCGTTAGGCGTGAACAGGGGCTGCATGCAATTCCATCCCCAGTGCCTGAACCACTTTAAGGATTGTATCAAATCCGGGCATCCGATCACCGGACAGTGCTTTGTATAAACTCTCGCGCGAAAGTCCGGCGTCACGCGCAACTTGTGTCATGCCTTTGGCTCGGGCGATATCGCCAAGTGCTTTGGCAATAAAAGATGCATCCCCGTTCGATTCTTCAAGGCATGCCTCCAGATAGGCTGCCATCTCTGCGGGGGTCCGAAGATGTTCGGCCACGTCATATCGTGATGTCGTTGTCTTGCTCATGTCTTTTCTCCGACAAGTTGCGCGCAAGGCGCAGCGCTGTGCTGATGTCCCGCCTTTGACTACTCTTGTCCCCGCCCGCAAGCAGTATAACCAACGAACGTCCGCGCTTCCTGAAATAAACGCGGTAGCCGGGGCCGTAATCAATCCGCATTTCAGAAACCCCTTCACCCACGGGGTTGACGTCTCCGGCATGTCCGGCGGCAAGGCGTTCAACTCGCGCCAGAATGCGGGCACGCGCGCGAATATCACGCAGACCGTCTACCCAATGGGCACGAACCAACGGAGCGTCTGGCACACCCCGCCCTTGTTTTCCAAGGCCGTACCATGCCGCCGCCAAACACGATGCGCGGGATATTCGCTCGGATGCCTGTGATTCTCACCGATTATTCCTGAAATAAGTGTAGCCATACGTGATTGTATACGCTACCAAGCAATAATCATTTGAAAAACGGGTGTAGAGGTTGTGTGCCCCTCAGGATCATATGGCCGGTTAGCTCACTGGCCAGCCGCAGACGCATCAGAAAACCCCGCGCTGAACGCCGGGAAGGGAGGTGTGTGCCCGAAAATCACGATTTCCAACCATCAGACGGCGCAAAAACCGTCACTCCCACAGCATCCGCCATTTTTCCTTGCAGAACCCCTCGTGGTGCCCGGCTTCAAGCGGGAACCACGAGGGGTTCTGCAAGTGCCTCAGGAAGTGAATTTTATTCACGCTTTTTTTAGGGCTAGTGGAATGTGATGTATTCAAACTGGTTGGAACGCGAC
>CAZOXS010000146.1:0-3490 GCA_964583785.1 uncultured Victivallales bacterium | reverse complement strand
GCGGTTAACGCCGGTACACATGGCCATGGATGAGTATCAACTCCTCGGGTGGGCCATGTTCGAGGACGGATCCGTGCAGGTCTTCCGCAGCGATACGGGCGAGTCCGTCGGCGAGCGCCTACAGCCGCTGGGCGACGAACGGGTGCTGAGTGCGCTGAGCTTTAATTCCGATGGCGATGACGTCTGTTTCGGCTTCCAGGACGGGTACGCGCAGTTGGGTGAAATCAAGATCGACATTACTTTTTTAGGTGAACAGCAAGTACCGGAAGCAGTGCGCGAGATTCCGATTGGCGAGGTCGGTATGCTGGGCGACACGCTTTACGCGCACCCGCAACCAGGGCAATTCCGGCAGCATACATTCACGTTCACGAAAAAACCGGCGGTCAAGCTTTCCGATCAACCGATCCGGCTGATCGGGCATACCGTGCGGCGCACCGGACCGGTCATGGTGGCTCTGGCCGGCGAGAGCCTGGCAATCTATTCCGTATCCGAAATCCGCAACTTCCTCAGCGGGGCGGTCACCGCAACGGCACGCCGGGTGGATCTGCCCTACGAGACGCGCAGCGGTGGCGAAACCCCCGCTTATCTGATGCTTTCAGGCCTGGGGGATATCGCCTATCTGGCCTGGGCGGATGGCTACCTGCGGCGCTATGATACCCGCACGCTCGACAATCCGCAGCTTGTGGAAACACTGGACCTGGCGCCGGGCGAGGGGAATCGACTCACCATGATGCGGTTCCTGATCGGGCGCACGACCCTGGTAAGCGGCGACGCGCAGGGACATATCCAAGCCTGGTTCTGCGTGCCCGATGACACGAAGATTGACCGGACGACGCTAGCGGTTGCACACGACCTCGGTACGGCGGGCAGCGCGGTTACCGCCCTGAGTGGGTCTGCCCGTTCACGTTTGCTGGCGGCGGGCTTTGCCGATGGGCGTGTGCGGCTTTTCCATGTCACCGCCAATTCCCTGCTGGTGGAAAGCGAGCGGCCGACCGCCCCGGCCGATGCGCCGGTAAGCGTGGTGTCAATCGGTGCCCGCGAGGATCGGCTGCTGGCCGCCGCTCCCGGACGATTGTTCAGTTGGCAGGTCGATCAGCGCTATCCGGCAATCAATTTGCACGCCTTGTTTGCAAAAGTCTGGTACGAGGGCTATGCCGAACCGCAGCATATGTGGCAGTCGTCGTCGGGAACAGATGATTTCGAGCCGAAGTTCGGGCTGGTCCCGTTGATTTTCGGCACCGTCAAGGCGACGTTCTACTCGCTGCTCTTCGGGTTGCCGATCGCGCTGCTGGCCGCGGTTTTCACCAGTGAGTTCATGCATCCGAAGGTCAAGGCGAGGGTCAAGCCGCTGGTGGAGATGATGGCCAGTCTGCCGAGCGTGGTGCTGGGTTTTCTGGCGGCGCTGGTGATTGCGCCGCTGGTGGAGAACGCGGTACCGGCGGTGCTGGCCTCGTTTGTCACGCTGCCGCTGGGGTTCCTGCTGGGGGCCTACGGCTGGCAACTGATGCCGCGTGCCTGGGCCCTGCGTTTCGAGAAACACCGTTTCATGTTGATCTGCCTGATGGTTCCGCTGGGCGTCTGGGGGGCTTTGCGCTTCGGGCCGGTGGCTGAAAAGCTTCTTTTTGCCGGAAACTTCAAACGCTGGATGGATGGTCAGATCGGCACGGGGGCAGGGGGCTGGTTCATGCTGTTGACCCCGCTGACGGCAATCCTGACCGGGTATCTTTTCACCAGCCTGCTGCGGGACCGGTTCCGGGACTGGAGCTTTGGCTGGTCACGACTGCGTGTGGCGCAGATGGACGCGCTCAAGTTCGTGGCCGGACTGGCCTGCTGGGTGGCTCTGACCGCGGCCGGTGCTTGGCTGCTTGCCTGGCTGGGATTTGATCCGCGCGGCGATCAGATGCACCACTTCCTCGGCACCTACGTCCAGCGCAACGCGATGGTGGTCGGGTTCATCATGGGATTCGCCATCATCCCGATTATCTATACGCTGGCCGAGGACGCCCTAAGCTCCGTACCGGAACATTTGCGGTCGGCCTCGCTGGGGGCCGGGGCGACGAAATGGCAGACCGCGATCCGCATCATTGTGCCGACCGCGATGAGCGGTCTTTTCTCAGCGGCGATGATCGGCCTGGGGCGCGCGGTCGGCGAGACGATGATCGTGCTGATGGCGGCGGGAAATACCCCCGTCATGCAGATGAACTTCTTTAACGGTTTCCGAACCCTTTCGGCCAATATCGCGGTGGAAATGCCGGAGGCCCCGGTTGGCGGAACGCATTACCGTGTGCTATTTCTGGCGGCACTGTCCTTGTTTGCGATGACGTTTGTTATCAACACCTTTGCCGAAATGGTGCGCCAGCGATTCAGAAAGAGGGCATTCCAGCTATGAGCGACAAGAACGGAAAGCAGGGTGGTTCCCAGAGAGGCAAACGACGGGGGTCAAGCGATGGCAGTGCGACGCTGCTGGCGCATGGTGAACCGATGGTCTGGCTGACCGGCGGCGGGCTGGCGCTGGCGCTGGTGATGATCATCGGACTGCTGGCGCTGGTTGTCTACCAGGGAATCTTCACGTTCCTGCCCGCGCCGGTCGTGCGCACGGAACTGCACGATGGTCGTGTGCATATGGGGGAAGTGACACGCCGTGATCGCTATGAACCCACACCCGCTGTTCTGGAAAGATTGCCCGAAGCCGTTCAACAGGCGGCGAGGGAGGAAGTGGCCGCGACGGGCGGATGGGCCTGGCGCCGGCTTGTGCGGACCGGTAACTATGAATTGAGCGGCGAGCACTTCGACTGGGTCAGCGATTACGAAGTGGCGCACGAGCATTTTCCCGAATGGGCGCTGGTGATCGAACGGGTAACCTGGGGCCGTTTCTATGGCGAGCCGGTTGCTTTCGAGCTGGATCATCCGCTCGAAAAGGCCACGTTTGCCGATGCCCAGGCGTTCGCCGCCGTGATGCGTCCGGCAACCGGTCGTGAGATCCGGTTCCGGGTTGGCGGGCAACTGATGGCTGCGGATGAAATTGCCGATACGGCTGTAGTGGAAGCTTGTGTCGAGATCTGGCGGGAACCGGCTGATGTATGGGAGCAATTCCGCCTTCATCATGAGAAGGTGCGTGAGCGCCTGGAGCAGCGCCAGCGACTTGAGAAGCGCGATACGGGCAAGGTCAGTCATCGCAGCGAGGCGGCACGCCTGGTGCTGCGCGAGGCCGAACTGGCAGTCGAAAAGGCCGAGAAGCGAGATGGTGCCGCATCGCCGCGCGTGGATGATGCGCGCCGGCGTCTTGAGACCCAGCGTGTGAAACATGCCGCTGTTGATGCCGAGAGCCTGAACGAGTTCCAGCGCATCCGCGCCGAGATCCAGACGCTGAACCAGGAGAACGCGCGCTACCGGATGGTCATGAAAACCACGTCCACGGCGGAAACCGCGATCCCGCTTTCGGAGATCGTCCGTGCCTATCCGGCGAATCAGTTGAGTCTGGCCGGCAAGA
>CAZOXS010000145.1:0-2676 GCA_964583785.1 uncultured Victivallales bacterium | reverse complement strand
CCAAACCAATTCGGTGCGCAGGGTGGATAGCGGGTGGGGATTACCCGGCCCGTAAAGGGGTTGCTGGGATACTGGCGATTGACTCATGCGGCCTCCGGTCCGAACCCGGAGCCACACAAAAAAGCGCGACTCCAAGCTCGCACTTCAACCGAGGGACCGGCAAGCCCCACACCGAAATACAAGACGAGGAGCCGCGCCCACACGGGGCGCGTCTCCACGAGCTTGCTTCGGTGTTGAAAATTTGCCGGTTTTCGGTTGAAGCAATACTGCGCGTTAACGCATTAAATTATAAAAATCACGCTATCAAATGGTTCTTCTCTTCTCCTTCAAGATTCACATGGCGGTGTTTATACCACCCGCCATCCCCTGTATCCAGCTTGAAATAATGATTGAGTTGAAAGTCAACTTGTTGAATGATGTCGGCGTCATGATCGTTTGTGCCAATCTAAAAACGAGTTATCCTTTGCATCGGCTTGCGCTTTCACCTGAATCCCGCTACCCTCTTACCGATAATGAAAAATGTCATCATTAACCCTGTCTTCTTTGAATGGGCCTGCGAACGGGCCGGGTATGCTCTTGACGATCTGTCGCCGCGCTTTCCGCGTCTGCCCGAGTGGTGCCGGGGAAAGGCTTTTCCAACGTTAAAACAGCTTGAGGCATTTGCGAAGGCGACGCATACACCGATCGGGTTCTTGTTTCTCAAGGAACCCCCCATTGAGAAGGTCCCCATTCCTGATTTGCGTACGATTGGAAACTTGCACGTCAAACACCCATCCCCGGATTTGCTGGATACGATCTATGTTTGCCAGCAGCGCCAAGAATGGTATCGGGATTATGCCCGTTCCATGGGGGATGGCCCGTTACCCTTTGTTAAGTCGTTGACGGTACAAGACGACGTCGTCAAGTCTGCGGCTTCTATCCGTGATGCACTCGGTTTTGATGTCGAGGCTCGTCGCGACATGCCAAACTGGACGGCAGCATTGCGACACTTTATCGAGCAGGCCGAGGATCTGGGAATTCTTGTGATGTGCAATGGTGTGGTGCATAACAATAATCACCGGTGCCTGGATCCGGAGGAGTTCCGGGGCTTGGCGATGTCCGATGAGCTGGCACCGCTGGTGTTCATCAACGGGGCGGACACAAAAGCCGCGCAGATGTTCACGCTGGCGCATGAACTGGCTCACATCTGGCTCGGACAATCTGCGGTTTCGGATGCCGGGGTGGGCCACGTTCCCCATCAAGCGGTTGAGCGCTGGTGCAACCAGGTTGCTGCCGAATTGCTTGTGCCTCTGGCGGCGATTCAGCGGGAGTTCCGTCGCGGAAACGGCTTGCCCGACGAAACTGCACGGCTGGCTCGCCTGTTCAAAGTGAGCACACTGGTCATACTACGCCGTATCCATGATGCCGGGGGCATGACAAAAGATGAATTTGCAGAGGCGTATCACGAAGAATTAAGCAGGTTACGCGCCATTCCAAAAGGCAGCGGCGGCAACTTCTATCTTACACAGGCCGCACGGGTAAGCAAACGCTTTGCCGCCGCACTGGTCAGCAGTACGCTGGAAGGCCAGACGCTATTCACGGATGCCTTCCGGATGCTTGGATTCTCCAAACATTCCACATTCCAAGAACTTGGACGCAGCCTGGGGGTCGGTGCGTGATGCGATATCTACTGGATTCAGACGTGTTCATACAGGCAAAAAACCTCCATTACGGCTTCGACTTCTGTCCGGCATTCTGGGAATGGCTGGTCCAGAAACATGCCTCTGGCGTTATCTTCAGTATCGAGAAGGTCGGGGATGAACTGGCCGCAGGCAGCGACACCCTCACGGACTGGGCAGCAGAGCGGGGGAACGGGTTCTTTCTTGAGCCGGATGCGTCTATGCTTCCGGCCTTTTCGACGGTGAGCAGCTGGGTGATGTCTCGACAGTATGACCCTGCGGCTGTGAATACATTCCTACAGAAAGCCGACTATTATCTGATTACACATGCGCTGGCGCACAAGTTCACGGTGGTAACCCACGAGAAGCCAGCCAACACCACGAAGCAGATCAAGATACCTGTTGTCTGCATCGGAATTGGCATCAAGTGCATCACGCCATTTGAAATGCTTCGCCACGAACACGCCCGGTTTATTCTCGGGTGATACGCATGTTTCTCCTCTCACCAAACGGAATTCAGCATGAAGAAATACATTCCCGGTATTTACAACTACTGCGACTACTGGTGCGAGCGGTGCGCGTTCACCAAGCGCTGCCGCAATTTCATGACTGATCGTGAGTGTGAGGTACTTGCAGAACCCCTCGTGGTTTCCGCTTGAAGCCGGGCACCACGCGGGGTTCTGCAAGGAAAAATGGCGGATTCTGTGGGCGTGACGGTTTTGGCGCCGTCTGATGGAAAAAATCGTGATTTTCGGGCACACACCTCCCTTGCCGGCGTTCAGAGCGGGGTTTTCTGATGCGTCTGCGGTTGGCCAGTGAGCTACCGGCCATATGATCCTGAGGGGCACACAACATCTACTCCCGTTTTTTAAATGATTGAGGCTCTTGCAAAACCCCTCGCTGTGCCCGCTTGAAGCCGGGCACAGCGAGGGGTTTTGCATAGTATTTCTCGGAGCTCTGAACCCATGGACCGTCTGGCATGTCCTGCGCTCGTGTTTCCTGCAAATGGCCATGGCGG
>CAZOXS010000144.1:0-7212 GCA_964583785.1 uncultured Victivallales bacterium | reverse complement strand
GCGAGCTGTTGATTGAGCTGTCGATTGAGCTTGACGGGCTCTACACACGGGTTTATAAGAATCCCCGTCGTTTGCCCTGAGGTTACAGGGCTATTTGTTTGGTTATTAAAACAATCGAGGAGGGGATAATCATGGCATATGTTATTTCAGATGCGTGCACGAAATGCGGCAGCTGCGAACCGGTTTGCCCGGTCGAGGCGATCAGCGAGGGCGACACCCAGTATGTGATCGATGCCGATACCTGCGTGGATTGCGGTGCCTGCGCCGATGAGTGCCCGGTGGATGCGATCAGCGCAGAGTAACGCTTCGTTCGCGTGAAGCATAGGAAGCCGCACGGCGCACGTCGTGCGGCTTTTTTTTGATATGCAAACAAACCAATACCGCTATCTCTTCGGCCCGGTGCATTCGCGCCGTCTGGGACTCTCGCTCGGGGTTGATCTACTGGACCGGCGTCGCTGTAGCTTCGATTGCGTCTTCTGTGAGGTTGGCGCGACCGAACGGCTCACGCTGGAGCGTCGTGAATACGTACCGACCGCCGCCGTCATTGCGGAATTCCTCGACTGGCTGGCAGCCGGAGGAACGGCGGACGTGGTCACGCTGTCCGGTTCAGGGGAACCGACCCTGCACAGCGGTTTTGGCGAGGTTATTGATGCCGTGCATAAAGCCTGTAGTCTGCCGGTGGCGCTACTGACCAACAGTACCCTGCTCTGGGACGCGGAGGTACGCGCCGCAGCGGCGCGTGCGGATATTGTCAAAGTCTCGCTTAGCGCCTGGGATGACCAGTCGCTGGCGGCACTGAACCGTCCGGTGAAGGGACTGAGCTTTGCTCGACTGATCGAGGGACTGCACGCATTCCGGGCCGTATACACCGGATCGCTATGGGTGGAGACGCTACTGGTGCAAGGCGTCAATGACCAGCCCGGCCAGGTTTCGCGTATCGCGGCACTGGTGTCCGGCCTGCACGCCGACAAGGTCCAACTGAACACGGTGGTGCGCCCGCCGGCAGAGAGTATCGCCGCGGCGGTTGAGGGGGCTGAACTTGAGCACTTGGCCGCGTTGTTCACGCCGCCAGCCGAGGTGATTGCACCACATGGCAAGGATCCCGACGGGCAGCGACGGCAGGAGGCGCATGTCGCGCAACTGGCGCAACTGAAAAACCGTCGGGAGCCGACCGGGCGTTAACCCGTTTTTTCTGTTGCTTGTCTCGGATATTGGCTATAGACAGGTGCCGTGCCCGGCATGAACTTGCCGGAGAGAGGATAACCAATGCGGGTATTAATCATAGGGGCAGGAAATGCGGGGCGGCGCCTGGCCTCGCGGCTTTGCGAGGAACACCACGACGTGGTGCTGGTGGATCATGACGCACGCCGACTGGACGAGCTCGGGACGGAACTCGACATCATGACCGTCTGTGGCAACGGTGCCAGCCCAAGCGTACTGGCGGACGCACAGGTTGCAAAGGCATCGCTGTTCGCGGCCGTGACCGACAATGATGAAGTCAATATCCTTTCCGCCTTGTTTGCCCGTGCCGCCGGCGTCGAGCACACGGCGGTACGCGTGTCGAACGCGGAATACCTGACCCCGCAATGCATTACGGACCTGCGTTCGTTCGGTATCGAACTTGTGGTTGACGAGCATGAGGAATGCGCACAGGAAATGCAGCGGATCCTGAGCATGCCGGGTAGCCGTGAAGTCGTCGAGATGGTACATGGCCGTATTTTCTGCGTGGGCATGAAGCTGCCTGCCGGAAGCATGCTGCTGGACAAGCCGCTACAGTCATTCGCGGGCGAAGCACTGCTGCTAAAGGTACGACTGATTGCCGTCATGCGCCAAGGGGAATTGATCATGCCCCACGGCGAACTGGAACTGGCGGAAAAGGATGTGGTCTACTGCGTGGGCACCCCGCCGGATGTGCGGGCATTCCTGGATACCGTGTACCCGTCGCAGCCGGATATCCAGAAAGTGGTCATTGCCGGCGGCGGCGACACGGGGCTGCGGCTGGCCCAGCGCCTGGAAAAGCTCGACAAGCACGTCGTGCTGATTGAACGGGACGAGGCCCGTGCCCGATTTTGTTCGGCGTCGCTGAACAAGGCGATGGTGATGGGGGGCAGCGCGCTCGAAAAAGGGATTCTGGATGAGATCGGCATATCGGACCATACCGCGATCGTGGCGGCAACCGGGGACGATGAGAACAACATCATTGCCTGCCTGCTGGCCAAGAAGACAGGCGCGGTTTTCGCGGTCGCGATCGTATCAAATCCCGCCTACGTACCGATCATCAATGACGACAACCTGCTGGACCGGGCGGTCAGTCCCTACTTGACCACGATCAACGCGATTCTGCGCTTTGTGCGGGGAACCAATATCCGGGCCGCGAACCTGCTGCATGATGTGCCGGGCGAACTGCTGGAGGTCGAGATTGTCGAGGGCGGCCGCTGGAACGGCGTGGCAATACGCAATTTGCGATTACCGAAGCGGGCGGTTGTGGCGGCGTTGCAGCGAGGCCCTGACGTCCTGATCGTGACCGGGGATACGGTCATGCAGGCGGGGGACCGTCTGATTCTGTTTGCACCAGCCGGGGCTTCGGTAAAACTGGAAGCGGTATTTAAAAAATGAAGTTCAGGCCTGTATTTCATCTGATCTCGTATCTGATGGTGGTGACCGGACTTGCCATCTGGCTTTGTGCTGGCGTTGGCTTCCACTTCAACGATCCCGCGTCCGCCATTCATGCTCTGCTGTACGGCGGGGCGGCCGGCGTGCTTTCCGGCTTGCTGATTAACGTGTTGACGCGCGGGCCGATCGCGTTGTCGCGGCGGGACGGGTTCGGCGTAGTCAGTTTCGGCTGGCTGGCAGTGGCGCTGATCGGTTCGATTCCGTATGTGCTCTCGGGGGTGATTACCGATCCGGTTGCGGCCCTGTTTGAGACGGTTTCTGGGTTTACCACCACGGGTGCCTCGGTGCTGGGCAATCTGGAAAGCTTGCCGAAGGGTATCCTGTTCTGGCGCTCAATGACGCAGTGGTTCGGTGGCATGGGCGTGCTGGTTTTGTGTGTCGCCATCCTGCCGTTTCTAGGCGTAGGCGGCATGCAGCTCTACCGGGCGGAGATGCCGGGGCCCTCGAAGGATCGCCTAACCCCGCGAATCGCGACGACGGCAAAGTTGCTGTGGGGGCTTTATGCGCTCATGAGCGTGGTGCAGACACTGCTGCTGATGGCGGGCGGCATGGACTGGTTTGATGCCTGCTGCCACACCTTTGCCACCATGTCGACAGGTGGATTCTCTACACGAACATCCAGTGTGGCTGCGTTCGATAGTCTTTATATTGATATCGTGATCACGGCGTTCATGTTTCTGGCGGGGGCTAATTTCGCACTACACTTCCGGGCGTTGCGGGGTGCACCGGGCGTTTTCTGCAAGGATCCCGAGTTTCGCTTCTATACCCTCATCTGGCTGGCTAGCTGTCTATTCATGAGTGTGAATCTATGGATGACAGGCACCGAGCAAGCGGGTGGTGCACTGCGTCATGGCTTCTTCCAGGGAACCTCGATTCTCACGACGACCGGTTTTGCCACGCGCGATTTCAACCTTTGGCCGCTGGCGTCACGGTTACTCCTGGTGCTGCTGATGTTCGTCGGGGGATGTGGCGGTTCGACGGCAGGTGGCATCAAAGCGGCACGCTTCTTTGTCGTGTTCAAGCATATCGGCAGGGAGCTGGGGCGGGTGATACACCCTCAGTCCGTAGCCCGTATCAAACTGGGGCGCACGGCGCTTGACGAGGGGCTGATCGCCAATATCGTGACATTTGTGATGATCTTCTTCACGGTTTTTGCCGTGATGTCGTTCATGATGACGTTCTATACGCCGGATCTGGTAACCGCGACATCCGCCGTGGTGGCCTCGCTGGGCAATATCGGACCGGGACTTGGTGCAGTCGGCGCGGCGGAAACGTATGCGTTCATCCCGTCACCAGGCAAGCTGATGCTGATCGTGTGCATGCTGCTCGGACGACTGGAACTGTACACCGTTCTCGTGTTGTTCATGCCCTCGTTCTGGCGCCAGTAGCCGACAAGCTAACTCAGGCACCCTGAACATCCGCCTTCTCGCGCAGCTCGGCCACATGCACCGAAATACAACGGCCGCGCTGGTCATGGCGCAGCAGGTCGCGGATCTTGGATTCCGATTCTTCGTAGGAAGCCTCGCCGCCCGCGTCCTCGCCCGTCTTGAAGACCACATGGAACCCGAACTGGGTCTCGATAATATCGCTCAGTTCGCCGACATTCATCGAGAAGACGGCCTCATCGAACTCGGGCACCATCATGCCCCGACCGAACCAGCCGAGACTGCCACCATTCTGCTTGCCGCTGGGGCATTCGGAATGGGCGGCGGCCATGTCATTAAACGTGGCCCCCTCTTCAATCTCCTTGCGAATGCCCTCGATACGGGATTCAGCCGTGGCGCGATCAGCATCGTTGTCGGAAGCAGGCCGAATCAGGATATGCTGCGCGGATGCCCGTTCCGGCTGTACATAGCTTTCGCGGTTGGCCTCGTAATGTTCACGCATCTCGGCCTCGGTCGGATCGTTAAGCCCCTCGCAGAGCTTCTCGATGAGCAGGTCAACCTTGCAGCCCTGCTCGATATTCTGACGCAGCGCAACCTCGCTGAACCCGTTCTCCTTGAGGCGCATCTCGAAAACCTCCCGGCCGCCGATCTGCTCGATCATGCTGTTGATGCGCGCATCCACGCGATCCGCCGGCACCTGGATATCAAGGCGTACCGCCTCGTCGATCAGGAGTTTGGCTCCGATCGCCTGTTCGACGGCCTTGGCTCGCAGATTGGCGGTTTCCGCCTTGAGCTGCTCCGCCGGCATATGCTGGGAGTAGAACTGTAGCAGGCGGCGGTATTCGAATTCAATTGCCTCTTCAGGCAGCGGCTGTCCGTCGATCGTAATCATAATGACCCCTTTTCCCTGTATTTCAGTAAATGCGAGCGGGCAGTATCACCTACTGCCAAAGTAACAGCAAGCCTAAAGCGGCAAAAAGTAGGGAAGCATCTTGCTCCCGATGAGGGCGCTGGAAGCTCCCCCCGTTTTAGTTCTGGCAGAGTGTGCGCAGCGCGGCGGTCGGTCGCAGGATCCTACCCTCCGGGCTCATACAGACATGATGCGTGTAGCCGGTGGTCAGGAGGGTATCCTCGCGGAACACCTCATAGTTGATGCGCAGCCGCGGTCCCTTGAACGGCTGACAGGTGCTCAGGATCGTGAGCTCGTCATCATAGCGCGCGAACTGGTGATATTCGCAATGCGCCTCGACCACCGGCAGCATCACCCCGTTCGACTCCATTTCAACATACGAAAGCCCCGCCTCGCGCAGCAGCGCGGACCGGGCCATCTCGAAATACATCAGGAAGTTGCCGTAATAGACCACCTTCATCTGGTCGACATGCGCATACGGCACATAAAACGAGAACCGATAGACCTTCGCCATGCTAGCGCGCCTCCCCCCGGTCAAGCGCCGCACGGATCTCGCGCACAAGCTCCCCCAATCGGCCTTCCCGTGCGGCCGAGATCAACGCACTGCCGACCACGACGGCATCGGCATCACGTGCCACCTCGGCCGCCTGTGGTCCGCTGCTGACACCGAACCCTGCCGCCACCGGCAGCGAAGTCACCTCGCGCAGTAGCGCCAGCCGCCCGGCCAGTCCGCTTACCAGTCCCGACCGCGCCCCGGTCACCCCGGTCACCATGATGTAGTAGACAAAACCACGCGCCCCGGCCAGGATCTTGCGCAACCGCGCTGGCGGCGTTGTCGGTGCGACCAGCGGGATGAAGACCATACCGTTACGCTCCAGATGCCCGCGCAATTCGCCGGACTCCTCGAAAGGCAGATCCACCACCAGCATCCCGTCCGCCCCTGCCGCGGCGGCATCGCCGCAGAACGCCTCGAAGCCATAGCGGAAAAACAAATTCGCATAGCCGAAGAGCACGATCGGGCAGTCATAGTCGGCCCGTATCCGTGCCACGATCGCCAGCGCCTTCTTCAGTGTCATGCCCGTCTGCAGGGCGCGCTGCGAGGCCGCCTGTATCGTGGGACCATCCGCCGTGGGGTCCGAGAACGGGATCCCCAGTTCCAGCACATCCACCCCGGCGTCCAGCGCCGCGCGGATGTCGCGCTCCGATTGCGCCTCGTCCGGATCGCCAACGGTCAGGAACCCGACCAGCCCCTTGCGCCCCTGTGCCTTGAGTTCGGCAAATGTCTTGTCGATTCGATTCATTGCGCCTTCTCCATGATTTTCAAAACGGTGTCCAGATCCTTGTCGCCACGCCCGGAAAGATTAACGACGATCGTCTTGTCCGTCCCGTAGACCGGTGCCAGCTTCTTTGCCTCCGCCAGCGCATGCGAGGATTCCAGTGCCGGCAGGATGCCCTCCAGACGGGTCAGTTCATGGAACGCCGCCAGTGCCTCGTCATCGGTCACGGCATGATACTTGACCCGTCCCGTTTGTGCCCAGAAGGCATGTTCCGGCCCGATGCCGGGATAATCCAGCCCGGCGCTGACCGAATGGGCATTCTGTATCTGGCCCATCTCGTCCTGCAGCACGTACGATTTACTACCGTGCAGGATACCGACCTCCCCGGCCCCGATACTGGCAGAATGCATGCCGGTGGCGATCCCGTACCCGGCAGCCTCAACCCCGATCAGATCCACCCCGGTGTCGTCGATGAACGGGTAGAAAATGCCGGCGGCATTGCTTCCGCCCCCCACACAGGCCAGTACCGCCGACGGCAGGCAGCCCTCCTGCTCAAGGAACTGCGCACGCGTCTCATCCCCGATGACCCGCTGGAAATCACGGACCATCACCGGATACGGGTGAGGCCCGGCCACGGAGCCGATCACATAAAACGTATCCTCGACTTCAGCCACCCAGGCGCGCAAGGCCTCGCTCATGGCATCCTTCAGGGTGCGGGTACCGCTCTTGACGGCGAACACCTCCGCGCCCAGCAGTTCCATCCGCTTCACATTCGGGGCCTGGCGGCGGATATCCTCCTCGCCCATGTAGACCCGACACGACATCCCGTAGAGCGCGGCCACCGTGGCGGTGGCCACGCCGTGCTGCCCCGCACCGGTCTCGGCCATCAACTTGGTCTTGCCCATCCGCCGCGCCAGCATCGCCTGGCCGATCGTGTTGTTGATCTTGTGCGCGCCGGTATGATTCA
>CAZOXS010000143.1:0-5918 GCA_964583785.1 uncultured Victivallales bacterium | reverse complement strand
CCAGGCGGCAAACCACGGGTACTCCCATTTGTCGGGAACCGACAGTACGTCCCGGCTGTACAGATGGGGCCATTCTACGTTGCGTCCATTCAGGCGCTCGACCGGGGGACGGGGCATGTCAGGGTCTCCGGACAGCCAGTCTTCGGTCACAATATGGTAGAACTGCTTGCTCCACAGCAGTCCCGCGTAGGCCTGACGGGAGACGGCGCGGGCCTCGGCGGCGAGCCCGGCGGGTAGGATGGAATTGTAAAAAACATCGGCCTCGCGGCGGCGCGCCTCAAAAACCGCATCGAACCCCTGATGGAGATCGGCGGACGACACGGAGGTCGTCCCTCCAGCGAAAAGCCGCAGGCACACCGTTTGCGATGTGCCCGCCGGGACCTGAAGCACATAGTGCGGCGCCGCCTTAGTGCCATACTGCCCGGGGTTGACCGCCGCAGGTTCGCCATGAATGACGTACCGATGAAAGGCGTCCTTGACGTACGCGGATGCGTTCGGTGCGCCGAACAGCCGCTCCCTGTTGGTCTCGTTGTCCGTAAAGAGTACAGGCGGAATTTCGTCGCCCGGCCCCGGACCAAGCTTCAAAGTAAAACTGCCGAGTGTTTCGTGGGTCAATTCGAGTCGATCCGGACCGATCAGCGCGATACGCGGCTTCAGGGAACAGCCTTCGTGGCGGCAGCCCCATGACCACGTGTTGCGGAACCAGATGGTGGGCAACAGATGCAGCGTTGCCGGTTCCGATCCCCGATTGTGCGCCGTAATCCGAATCAGGATATCATCCGGGCCGGCTTTGGCATACTCGGCCACGATATCAAAGTAGCGGTCTTCGGCGAACACACCCGTATCGGTCAGCTCGAACTCGGGAGCATCGAGCCCGGCGCGGCGGTTCTCGGACAGCAACCGCTCGTAGGGGTATGCGGCCTGAGGATACTTGTACAGTGCCCGCATGTACGAATGAGTCGGGGTCGAGTCAAGGTAGAAGTACTCCTCCTTCACGTCCTCGCCGTGGTTGCCTTCCTCGTTGGTGAGACCGAAGAGCCGTTCCTTCAGGATGGGGTCGCGACCGTTCCACAGCGCCAGCGCAAAACACAGCCGACACTCGCGGTCGGTGATACCCAGCAGGCCATCCTCGCCCCAACGGTAGGCACGGCTACGGGCATGATCGTGCGGGAAGGAGTCCCAGCAGGTTCCGTCCGGCGAGTAGTCTTCTCGTACGGTGGCCCATTGGCGCTCCGTCAGGTACGGCCCCCAGCGCTTCCAGTTGGCGCGCCGCGCCGCGTCCTCAGCCAGTCGAGCCGCTTCGGCGGAAGGTTGAAGGTTGAGGGTTGAGGGTTGATGTTTCATTCTCATCCACCAGTCTCGAAGCCGGGATACAGGGTCATGCCGCCATCGACGAAAATGGTCGAGCCGTTGATGTAATCCGACTCGTCCGAGGCCAGCCACACGGCGGTTCGGCCGATCTCCTCGGGTTCGCCGATGCGCTTGTACGGAATGAGCTTCATGAGCTGCTCATAGGCCTCCGGCGTGCTCCAGACGTCGGCATTGATCGGCGTGCGGACGGCGCCCGGAGCGATGCCGTTGACGCGGATGCGAAACCGGGCCACTTCCTGCGCCACACTCTTCATCATGAGCATCACCCCGCCCTTGGATGCCGCATAGTTCACGTGCCCCGCCCAGGGGATCACTTCGTGGACGGAGCTGATGCAGACGATTTTGCCCGCCGCGCAGGAAATGTCTTCCCGGACGCCTTGGCGCTTGAAGTACCGGACCGCTTCGCGCGCGCAGAGAAACTGTCCGCGCAGGTTCACGCCCATAACGCGGTCCCACTGCTCGACCGTCATTTCATCGAAAGGTGCGTCTTTCTGGATGCCCGCGTTGTTCACGAGGATGTCGAGCGCGCCGAACGTCGCGGCCACCGTTTCAAACATGACGATGACCTGCCGCTCATCGCTCACATCCGCCTGCACGGCAATCGCCTGACTGCCTTCGCTCTCGATCTCTCTCACAACGGCATTCGCGGCCGACGTGTTCCCTCCATAGTTGACGCCAACGGCGGCGCCAGCCTGTCCGAGGGCAACAGCGATGGCCCGACCGATGCCTGAACTGGCTCCGGTGACCAGCGCCGTTTGGCCATGCAGGATCTTTCGCGCCGGGCAATCTGGCGCCGCGACCTCCGAACTCGATTTATGAACCGACACAGAACCTCCTTCGCATTGAACCTATCGGGCGACACCAGCGGCACGGCGCAGCGACGCGCCATGCCGCTATGCTCTGTCATTCTGCTGTTGGAACCGCACAGCACCCGGGCGAACCCTTGGCCATGCCGCACTTCTCGCACTTCACCGCATCGGCTTTGCAGCACACGTCCGAGCCCTTGATCTGGCCGCACTTAGGACAAAGAGCAGCCGTTTCGAGCTTTTCGCCGGCTTTCTTCCAGCCCGAGATTCCACCGGAGAAGTGTTTCACGTTGGTGTAACTCAGCTTCGTCGCGGCCTCGGCGCCGGCCTTGTAGGCCATGCACTTGGGGCCGCCGCAGTAAGCCACTACCAGCGCCGCTTTGTCCGCCGGCAGACGCTTGGCGAGGTCCGTCTTGGCGCTCTCGAAATCAAGCGCGCCCGGAATGTGACCGCTCGCATAGGACTTGCTGCCGTTGCAGTCGAGCAGTACGACAGCCTTGTCCGCTATCGCTTGCTTGAGCGCAGCCAGACTGATGTCCGGCACGCCGATCTTGGTCTCGGAGCCTGCCGCCACAACCTTCGAGCCAGAACCCTCATGTTTGGTTCCGGATCCTTTCGCCGCCTTGGCGGCGGCCAGCAACACCTCGGGCGTCAGACGCACTTTGTAGTTTGGATTGGCGTAAACGAACGCGATGACGCCGTCGGTCCCGACGATGAACACAGCCGGAACCGGGAGGAGATGGTGCTTTTCGCCGGACGCCGCTTCGAGATCGATGCCGTAGTCCTTGTACTTCTCCAACGTGACGTCATCCACGCGGAAGGCAATGCCGAACGCCTGGGCCGCTTTCATCGAAGAGTCGGACAGCAGCGTGTAGGTCAGCTTGCCTTTCTCCACACTCTCGCCGAGTTTCGGCGGGCGGTCGGGACTGATGGCCAGAATCTGGTAGCCCAGGTTGAGAAGGCCCGCCTCGGCGGCCTGCAACTGCCCGAGATAGGTGTTGCAGTAGGGGCACCAGCCGCCCCGATAGAAGATCAGGACGGTGGGCTTCTTTGCCACCGTTGCCTTCAGATTGAAAGCCTTGCCGTCCGGCGTTTGCAATGTCACGTCCGGAACGGACGCGCCGATAAGCAGCGGCGTGATGTCCTGCGCGGAAGTCGGCGCCCCATGCTGCGCACGGCCGACATCCGGCGTTGCCAGACACAACACCGCCAACGTTACCGTGAAAAGTTCAGTCTTCATCAATCTATTCTCCTTTCTGTTCCTGTGACGCCACGGAAATACCAAGCACACTGTACGGCAACTGAACGGCATCCACCCATGGGGCATAACCCTACCTCTGTCATTGCGGGCTCATTCTCAAGTGGCCGCAGCAAAGCCGCGGAGGCGCTCCGACATCGCCCGTCCAAGCGCCTTTGCTTGCTCGATTTTGTCGGGCTGCTTTGCGAGGCTGGGCGTGATCTCCGGCGTTATCTTCGTTCCGGGACCAAAGAACATGTGGATGGCACCGACTTTGCAGGTCTCCCCGTGGCCGCACACGAAGCAGCTTGCCGGCCCCTGGGCGGAGACTGCTCCCACGCATTCAATTTGGTTGTACTGGAAAAAGGTCTTGATGTTCGCCACGACAGGATCGCCGCTGCTGCCGCCGAGTCCGACGGCAACGCCAAGCTTTCCGGCCACGGCCTTACCCTCCTGATGGCGGAACTGGTAAAAGCGTTCCAGGAACGTGTGCGTCAGACCGTTGAGCATCGAGTAGTAATTTGCTCCTCCAATGACGTAGGCATCGGCGTCCACGATCTTTGGACGCAGAGCGGCCATGTCGTCCTTGACCTTGCAGACATTATCTTCCGCGCATCCCAAGCAGGCGATACACGCTCCGATGCGTTTTCCGGAGAGCGAGACGAACTCAGTCTCGCATCCCTCGACGCCGCTCAACACCGCCTGCACAAGCCGGTCTGTTGTCGCTCCTGCTCTGGGGCTTCCGCTGATTCCGAGAACCTTCACTTTGCTTCCTCCCGTTTCGATTTTTTGATCGTTCCGCCGCCAAACAGTGTCTGTAACGAATCCAGGCATATCTTGAACGGTCGCGGCGATTTGGTCAGGCGCGACATCATGATTCCTCCCTCGATGCCTGCGACGACGAGCCGGGCGAGGTCGCCCGCCGTGACGTCCGTTCGGAACTCGCCCTCGTCCTGCCCCCTCCCGATCACGGCTTCGACCCTCGAAAGCCACGTTTTGAACACCTCTCCGACGAGCTTCGCATAGGCGGGATTCGTATCGCTCATTTCCAAGGCCGTGTTGCCCCATAAGCATCCGCCCACGAAGCCGGTGTCACGGTGCATCTTGAGCGCCGCGTTGAAGAATCCCTTCAGCACTTTCGCGGGGCTCCCGGGCCGGGATAGGGTGGAATCGAGCATGGTCATGAACCCCACACGGTCCCGCTCCAGAACGGCCAAACCCAAGTCGCCCTTGCCGGGAAAATAGTGGTAGAGTGACCCTCTCTGAACGCCGGCCTCGGCGATGAGCTCGCTGACGGATGTGCGGTCAAACCCCTTGCGAAGCGCCAGGCGGCGCGCCGCATCAATCAGCCGATCACGTGTGTCCTTACGATCTGTCACGGGCATACAATCTCCTTCTTGACTGAACGATCAGTCAAATGTAGTGTATGAGGCGTTCGATTGCAAGAGAAAGAAATGTGAGGTCATCTGAATGGACAACGCGCTCCCCCACCAGCTCGGATTGGCTCGGCCCCTCGTGGGGGTGTCGGTGCTTCTGGCCCTACTGATCTGGGAGTCCTGGAAGCCCTTCTTCCCGTTCTTCGAGAGGGCCGTGCGCACGCGGAGCGGCCATCTCACGCGGAACCTGGCGGTGGGGTTGCTGAATGCGGCATTGATTGCGTCGTTTTTCTTGTTCCTCTGGGGTGTAATGGCAGCTTGGTCCGCGAAGACCGGGTTCGGCATTCTTCACCGGGCCGGCATGCCCCTGTGGTTACACGCCTGCACGGCGGTTCTGGTCCTGGATATCTGGACGTACTGGTGGCACCGCGCCAACCACCTGATCCCGTTGCTTTGGCGTTTCCACCGGATGCATCACTCGGACCCGTGGATGGACGTCACCAGCGCCCGACGATTCCATCCTGGAGAGATCGTCCTCTCCTCCCTCCTGCGCGTGCCCCTGATCGCCCTGCTCGGTATCCATCTCTGGGAACTCGTCCTGTACGAACTTCTCATGGGCATTATCGTGGACTTCCATCACGCCAACATTGCCTTGCCCGAACCGGTCGATCGTCTGCTGAGGACGGTGATCGTGACGCCAGCCATGCATAAGGTGCACCACTCTCGGGTGCGAGCGGAGACGGATTCCAACTACACCTCGCTGCTTTCTGTATGGGATCGGATATTCGGCTCATTTCGACTGCGCCCCGAACCATCTGCGATCAGGATCGGTCTGGACGGATGGAGCGGCGCCTCACATCAGACCTTGCCAGGGATGCTGGCAACGCCATGTCTGGCGCGTCCAAGCCAGCCATAATGTGTGAAACTCTCAATATCATGATGGACGGCGTCATGGGCGTGGAGCGGGGGCCGGGGTAGCAACCGCCATGACAGCTTTGCTGGCGCGGCGGTTGCGGGTAGGACTACGCCCACCACGCCGGGACGGGGACACATACCGCGAGCCGCGTTAGCGGCGAGCGTGCCGAAGGGCTCGCGTAAGACCACGATCAGGACGACCATGACCAGGCG
>CAZOXS010000142.1:0-4503 GCA_964583785.1 uncultured Victivallales bacterium | reverse complement strand
ATGGTTCTGCCTTGGAAGGCAAGGGCGGGGGGGGAGATGCCAGGCGTTCCGGTAGTTCAGAGCTGAAGAATTATATTTTGCAAAACCCCTTGCTGCGCCCGGCTTCAAGCGGGCGCAGCAAGGGGTTTTGCAAGAGCCTCCTTTATCTAGATAAACGAAGAGAATTGAACATCGAACGCTGAACATCGAAGTGTGGAATCTCTCTTCGTTCGATGTTCGACGTTGAATGTTCGATGTTCGATGTTCAAATGAATTGCGGCCATAATGATGCAGTGTTGAAACTTTGTTACAGCGTTTACGGTGAGTCTCGGTAGACGAGAACGGCGACGAGAACGGTTAACGATTGTGTTTTCCCTACTCGTAATCCGTTCTCGTCGCCGTTCTCGTGATCCGGAATAGGAAGCTAACGTTGTGTGCACAAATGAAGTTACAGGAAATTGAGTTATGAGTAAGTTATTCGGGACGGACGGGGTGCGGGGGATTGCGAATGTGAACCCGATGACGGCGGAGATGGCGCTGGCGATTGGTCGGGCGACGGCCTATGTCTGCAAGCGGCACGACAAGCGGCACCGGATCGTGATCGGCAAGGATACGCGCCTGAGCTGCTATATGATCGAGAATGCGCTGACGGCGGGGATCTGCTCGATGGGGGTGGATGTATTCTTGCTCGGGCCGGTGCCGACCCCCGGCACGGCCTACATCACCCAGAGCATGCGCGCGGATGCGGGTATCGTGATCTCGGCCTCGCACAATCCCTATCACGACAACGGCATCAAGATCTTTACACGCGACGGCTACAAGCTCTCGTACAAGCTGGAGGAGGAGATTGAGGAGATCATCGAATCGGGCCGGATTAACGACATCCGGCCGACGGCCGACGAGATCGGTCGCGCGAAGCGTATCGACGACGCCATCGGCCGCTATATTGTCTTCTGTAAGCAAAGCTTTCCCCAGCAATTGACGCTCGACGGCATGAAGATCGTGCTCGACTGCTCGAACGGGGCGACCTACAAGGTGGCCCCGATCGTGTTCCAGGAGCTGGATGCGGAGGTGACGGCGATCCACAACACGCCCAACGGGCTGAACATCAACGACAACTGCGGCTCCCAGCATACGGGCGACCTGCGGGCGGCGGTGCTGGCGAGCGGGGCGGATGTGGGGCTGGCGTTCGATGGCGACGGCGACCGGCTGATCGCGATCGACGAGAAAGGCAACGAGCTAGACGGGGATCACATCATGGCGATCTGCGCCAGGCACATGCTCGCGCAGGGCACGCTGGGCGGCAACCGGGTGATCATTACCCCGATGAGCAATTTCGGTCTGCGCATGGCGTTCGATGACATGGGAATCGCCCACGAGGAGGCGGATGTGGGCGACCGTAATGTGCTGGAGCTGATGCAGCGGCGAGGGGCGACGCTGGGCGGCGAGCAGTCCGGGCACATGATCTTCCTGAACCACCACACCACGGGCGACGGGATCATCTCGGCCTTGCAGTTGCTGGCGATCCTGAAACAGAGCGGCAAGCCGCTCTCGGAGCTGGCCAAGGGTTTCCAGCCCGCGCCGCAGAAGCTGGTGAACATTGATGTCCCGGCCAAGCCGCCGCTGGAGTCGATCCCGGCGATCCAGGCCGCCGAGCAGGCCGCGCGCGCGGAACTGGGCAAGCGCGGCCGCACGCTGATCCGCTACAGCGGCACGCAGAGCATGTGCCGGGTGATGGTGGAAGGCCCGGACCAGGCGATGGTCGACCGGCTGACGGCGATGCTGGTGGAGACCGTGCGGGGGGAGCTCTGCACGTAGGGGGAGACGGGGCGGGGGGGGACTGAACATCGAACATTGAACATCGAAGTCAGATTGCAGATTGAACATCGAACATTGAAGTCAGATCGAAGCCGGGAAAACATCAGACCTCGTAGCCATCCTCCGGATTCTCGCGAACCTTGTTGTTCAGTGCCGTACGAATGCTCGCCACAAAGATTCTTGTCAGTTCGTCGGTTTCTTGCAGGAGAGGATCGAGATCAGCTGGATCGTTCGTCAGCGGCACCTTCTGGATGAGGCGTAGAGACCGTTGCGATTCGCGAAGTTCTTTGAGGCACACCTTCATTTTGTGCACGAAATCATTCGGCGATTCTGCCGCCTGGGCCTCTCTATGATTTAATAGCGGCGAAGTCCCCGACCGAAGCAATTGCCCACTAATATGATTAGCGGCCCGGGTATTCGGCATCTTTTCAACAAAACGGACAATCGATGCGCTATAATCAAGAAGTCTATCCTCCAGGTTATACTTCCGCTCCGGCATTTTTGCTCTCTCCAATATTTTCAATGTTCGATGTTCAACGCCCCCCGCCCCCTCACGGTGCTAGGCGGATGATGGTCCAGGCGTCGTTTTCACGGGTGTAGCGGAAGCGGTCATGCAGGCGGGCTTCGCCGCCCTGCCAGAACTCGATTATTTCCGGGGTTATGCCGTAGCCGCCCCAGTTCGGCGGGCGCGGCACTTCCGCGTCGGCAAAGCGGGTTTCGGTCTCCAGCACGCGGTCGGCCAGCGCGGCGCGGCTGTCGATCGCCGCGCTTTGCGGCGAGGCCCAGGCCCCGATCTGACTGCTGCGCGGACGCGAGGCGAAGTAGGCATCGGAAACGGTCTCCGGTAGCCGTGCCGCCCGCCCCTCGATGCGAACCTGCCGGACGAGCGCAGGCCACCAGAAGACCAGCGCGCAGGCGGGATTCGCCGCCAGCTCACCGCCTTTACGGCTGTCATAGTTGGTGAAGAACCGGAAGGTGCCTTCCGCGATCCCGCGCAACAGCACCACCCGCGACGACGGGAAGCCATCGGCACCGACGGTCGACAGCACCATCGCCGCCCCATGCCACGGTTCGGTCTGGCCAGCCGACTCCCGCCAGTCGGCAAAAAGCACGAATGGATCCGCCGGGAGGGTGTGGCGGCGCAGTCGCTGCGGCGAATATTCGCTGGTCAAAAGGTGTCTCCTTTTTTTGGCAGTTCTTCCCGCTGCCATAATGCATTCCAGAGCGTCTGTGCCGCCGCACCGGTGGCGTGCATCAAGGCCTCGCCGCCGATGCCGCTATTGCCATTGATCATCACCCCGTTTTTCCAGTTGCGCACCACCAGCGCACAGGTCGGTAGGCCCGTGCCGCCCGTCGCCAGAGCCGTGGTGAGTCGCGTCATGGCGGGCGAATCCGATTCCTCGCCAGCATGCCGCCCCTCGAAGCGGCTTACCTGCCAGTGCTTGAGGACCCGGGCCGCGACTTCATCCACATAGAGGATCCCGTTATTGACCATCGGGAGTCCCTGGAAGGCGGCCACGAAGTCCGGTCGCGTCACCAGCCCGTTGCGATGCCGGTAAGCCAGCAGTGCCTCTTCCACCACGGCGGGCGTGCTGCCCAGCAGGAGGAATCCCGGAGCCGAGGCCAGGGCCGGCTGTAGCGGGAAGGGCAGGCCCTCGAGTTCCTTTTCCGCCTGCCGCATGGTGATACCCGCCACCACGGACTCGGTCAGCGGGATTTTCCGGTGCGCCAGTTGCGCCTCGATGACCCCGCGCAGCACATCCTCGCCTGTGGCGACCACCAGCAGGAACGCCGGCACCGGCAGGGTCAGATCGCCATTCGCGACCGGTAGCGTGAACGTGGCCTCCTGGGCGAAGCGAACCGCCAGCAGCATCTCGTCGCGCAGGCTGGCGAGCAGGTCGTCCGGGGCGATTCCCAGCTGGACGGTCAAGTCCGCCCGTCGCTGGTCGAAACGCGTCTGCGCGGCCGGGCCGCCGGCCTCGCGCGCCCCCTCGGCGAGCATATCCCAGAGCGTCTTCGGCTCGAGTGTACCCGCCCGCACCATCGCGAATCCCGCAGGCACGAAATCGAGGCTCATCAGTCGTCGCGGCTGCCAACCGAAAAGGCCACGCCAGAACGGCAGACTGGAATCAACCGCATCGCGCAGCAGGAACAGCTTCACCGCATGGGCTGCACCGCGCGAGGAGGACGAGCTCACGCCGACCCCGCGCCAGGCCCCCACCCCCATGCGATTAAGAAAACGCCGTGTCTGCTCCAGCGCCTCGCGCGGCACCTGCGCATCCGGATCCAGTGCTCCGGCCTGCTCTCCGGCCAGTGTCTGTAGCAGACGGTCAATCCAGCGGCCGGCCTGTAGAACCAGAAACAGCTCGCCGCCCGGATCCAGCTGCGAGGCAATCGCCTCGAAATTGCGCCGCGCCTCGATATCCCCGCGCACGGGTACACTGCCGCCCAGCCAGGCGGCGAGAACCGCGAATGTCACATAACGCTTTATCATGGTTGTCAGTCTCCGATTGATGCTTAGGGGCCGAATTCTAGGCATCATGGCCGCATCTTGCAAGACCGCATTCAACAATGCTTGCCGGAGGCGGGGTTCTCTGGCATTGTGATCACGGATTACGGCCAAAACGATTACCGCTCACGAAAAGCTAACGAATGACCACTAGAAAATCGCGCATGAACCTCCCCGGCTCCAGTACAAGCAGCAAA
>CAZOXS010000141.1:0-8021 GCA_964583785.1 uncultured Victivallales bacterium | reverse complement strand
GGGTGGAACCCGTCCCTCCAAAATCCCGCCTTGTGTATTCCGCATTCTACATGCCGCATGCTACTCCTCCATCTTGAAGCGGATTGCCTGGCGCACCCGTACCGCGACGGGCTCGCCGTCCTTCATCGCGGGGGTAAAGCGCCAGCGTCCCACGGCGCGCGTCGCCGCCTCCGTGAACACGTCATCCGGCGTACTGGCGACAACCCGGATGTCGCCCGTTCGACCTTCGGTATTAACAGTAAAGAGCACCGTGACCTCACCCTCGATCCGGCGACGGCGGGCATGGGCGGGATAAAACGGGCGCATCTGGACAATCGCCTGCGGCACGCTGTCAACCTCTGCCAGTTCGAACAGCCCCGCCCCACTGACCGCACCGGCATCGGCCTCGACGGAGAAGGCCAGTCCGAAATCGCCGCCGACCCCCCCGAGCGCGAAATCAAAATCCAGCAGCGGGGCCAGCGGTACCGCCTGCACCACAGGCACCGGCAACTCGGGTTGCGGCAGGCTGATCACTTGCGGAGCGGGCTCAGTCATCTCGGTAGGCGGCAACGTGGGCGGCGCAGGCGGCAGGCTGGCAACCGGGATCTCAGTCAGTTGCATGGCCGGCGGGGCGGCCGGCACGACCAGATGCACATAGGGCAGCAGCAGGAACAATGCCAGCGTGAAGCACACCGCCAGGGTTGCCGCCCTGATGTCTGCTCCGCTCATGCGTATTTCCGCCAGTTCCATCGTCAGGGTTCCTTCCGCCCTGCGGCCACGCTCACTTGCGTCGCCCCGCCCAGCTTGCATTCATCCATCAGCTCGACCAGCCGCCCTGTGCGCGACTCGCGATCCGCCAGTATAATGACCGACATATCGCGTTCACGCACTTGCCGGGCCACAAGCCCGCGCACACTGTCCAAGGCGATTGTGCGTCCGCCATAGACGATATCCCCGCCCGGCGTCAGTGCAATCATGATGCTTTGGCGTTCGAGTCGTGCGGCGGATACCGCCTGCGGGCGATCAACGTCCACGCCCGTCTCCTCGACAAAGACCGTGGTCACGATAAAAAAGATCAGCAGCAGGAAAACGCAATCGATCAGGGGCGACATATTGACGTCGATCCCGCTTTCGCTGTCAGCGGCCAGTGTCACCCGCTTCATGACGTCCTCCCCACCGTGCGCTCGAAGACGTGCAGTTTGAGCGAGCCGAGCAGTACCTGTAGACGACTGAGCAAACGCCGCAGGTGCATCTGTCCGAAAACACCCGGTATCGCGACGACCAGGCCGGCTTGCGTCGTGATCAGTGCCCGGCTGACGCCTTCCGCCACCCGATGGGCAGTATCACCGCCGCTGCCCGCCACAGCCACGAAGGTGACGATCATTCCCATCACGGTTCCCAGCAGGCCCAGCAGCGGGGCCACCACGGTCAGTGCCTTCAGCACACCAAAATCCCGCTTCAGATGTTCAACCAGTCGTCCGCTCTGCTCCTCGAAAACGCTGACCGCCGCCGGACCTGCCGCGAGGGCATCCGCCACATAGGCACGCAGCCCCGCGATCCGACCGCCTGCGCCACCGTCCATGTCAAGCCGCCGCACCATGACTGTAGCGGCGGCGGATTCCGCCATCAGCCGGTAGCGCGAGCGCAGAAAGGTAAACCAGATCCCGGCGCAGACGCCCGCCAGCGGCAGCAGCAATGGCCCGCCGGAACGCCAGTATTGCAGCGGTGCATTGAGCCAGTTCATGAGCCGGCCTCATCGACAAGCAGGTTTGCAAAGCGCGCTACGATGCCTTCGAGCGTCCCGGTGATCACCCGCAGTCGCCGCAGCAGGAACGCATGCGCCACGAGGACGGGAATGGCGATACCGAGACCGAACTTGGTCGTGATCAGTGCCTCGGAAATACCGCCGGAAAGCAAGCGGGCCTCGCCCGTGCCGAACAGCGTGACCAGTTCGAACGTATGGATCATGCCGGTGACGGTACCCAGCAGTCCCAGCAACGGGGCCACGGCGCCGAAAACCGCCAGCGACCCGAGATGACTTTCCCAGGCGGGCGTCATCGAAAGGAGCCGTTCGTGCAGGATCTCTTCCAGATGCTCCCTGACGGCATGCCGATGCGCCAGGGCCTCGCTGACCAGGATCGCCAGCGGCGGACGCAGCCGCTCCGCCGCCGCCTCGGCCCCGGACCAGTCCTTCTGCCGCACACAGTCGGCGACCGTGTCGAGCGGGGTATCCACAGACCGACGCAACCCGTGCAGGGCGGTAAATTTCCAGATCGCGATCAACACCGAAAGGACACCGGTCAGCAGCAGCGGCACCATCACGAAACCGCCCTTGCGGATCTGCTGCACGAGACTCTCGGCGGCACCTTCGCGCTTCAGGGCGGCCCCGCCAGACACATCGACCGGGACGGCCGCCGTCGCCGACCCGTTGATCAGGGCGGCAATCGCGCGGTGCTCGAGCGGCTTATGCCCACTGAAGATCGACGGCAAAAGGCTGTCCGGGGTTCCGGTCACGAGCGCCCCGCTGCCGGTGTCATCGGCGAAATAGACTAGCGGCCCGATAAGGAGGTAACGCCCGGCAATCTCGCTCCCGGACGCATCCAGCGCCGCCCCCGCAAACGTGTATCCGCCCGCCCGGTGGCGGCTCCAGGCCAGCGCCGCGTCCAGTACAACCGCAACCGCGTCGCCGGTGCTGTTCTCCTCCCCTCGCAAGGCAGCGTCCATTCGCGCCAGCGAGTCGGACAATCCCTGGACTTCAGCCGTCTGCATCCGGGTTTCGAGCCCGCGCCGGTATTCCAGCAGCGCGGTCAGGACGAACCGCTGTTCGTCCGCCTGCCGGGCAACTTCGCGTTCCAGGCGCTCGTGCGCCTCGTGCTTGAGCCGTCCCGCCTCCTGTAGCGTCCGCAACCGTTCGCGCTGCTCGCGCACAGATGCCGTCAGTGCCCGATGCGCCTCGCGCAGCGGCAGCCGCTGCTGATCGATTTGTGCGCGAACCTCCTGCAACTCGGCCAGGGCGGCCTTGACATCCGCCTGAGCCTGTTCGATCGGTGCCTGCAGCTCGTTCGTCTGCGACGAGGCCCCGGAAGCGATGACAAGTGTCGTAACTATGGCAAACACCCGTCGGCTTACAACGCAGAAGCCAGGCGCGCGGCGCGAGCGGGCTACCGTCTTCGGTCTGCGGTCTGCAGTCTGCAGTCTGCAGTCTGAAAGCATCCCCTTCATGGTGCCTCCCCCCCCGCTGTCCCGGCGGCGATGCCGACCGGAAAGGTAACCAATGCCGGCGCGACATCCTGCTTCGCCACTTGGATCAGGCGGCGGACTGTCGCCGCCTCACTCGGCAGCGGTTCCCATACCCATCCTGCCGGTGTTGGACGCCCGGCCGCCGCCAGACTGCCATCTGCCGTGACCGCATACCCGCACGCCAGCCCGAGGAACACCACATCCATCTCGCGGCGCGGGACCTCCGGCAGCGCAACCATCGCCCGCGTCACATGGATACGGGACTGTAGCGATTCGATGGCCGTCACGACCCCGAGCGCACGCTGCAGACGGGCCGAGACGCTGGCCTGTGAATCCGCTGCACCGGTAGCGGGCAGCAATGCCGCCTCCAGATCTGGCGTCATCAGGGCCGCCGGAACCTGCGCGGCCAGCGCGGCGACGTCGGGCTCCAGTCGTTGCAGCACACCGTCCACACCGGCAATCGATGAACGCAGATGCTCACGTCGTTCCAGCAGGTCGGCACTGCGTTCCCGCTGGGTCTCGTCGGCCGCTTCCAGCTGGGAAAGAGCCGCCGCCAGACGTTCCTGCTCCTGACGAAGCAAGTCCCTTTCCTGCCGCCACTGCGCGGACTGCGCGCTCCAGGCGCGCTGCTCCCCGGCAATCTGCCCCCGTAAATCAACCCATTGGCCGACAAGGCCATCGAGCGTACGCACCGGCGAATCCGATGGCATCGCACCGGCGTTCGCGGAAAAAAAGATTACCCCGGCGGCCAGCAGCAGCCGGGGGTTGAAATAAAAAAAAAGGTTCATTCATCGCCTATAAACTTGATGCCTACTTGCCGTAGCGTTTGAACATCAGGGTCAGATCCTCGAGCAGGCTCTGTAGATCCTCCTCATGCTCGACTTCCTGTTCGATGATCTGGAGGGCGATGTTGTAGGTTACCGGGTCGGCCTCCTTCGTCACCTTCATCAGGTTTTCATAGACACTGATGGCGCACTGCTCGCCACGGATGTTCTGTTCGAGCACGTTCTGCACGAACGGATCCTCCGGTGCCTCGTAGGTACAGTTGGTCAACTCGAGCCAGCGGGCGGGGGTCAGGACCGGTATGCCGCCAAGCTGGATGATTCGGGTGGCGAGCAGCTCGGCGTGCGACAGTTCCTCGGTGGCATGCAAGGTCAACTCGGCGATAACCGCATCCTTCATCGGGCCCGCGACGACCTTCGAGCCGATCCAGTACTGGTAGTAGGCCAGCCACTCATCCGCCAGGGCCTTGTTCAATAGGGCCAACAGTTCCTGCACATCCATCTTCACCAGTGCGATACCACGACTTCCCATGACCCACCTCCTTGAGTTAATAATACGTGTTCAATGATACTGCCAGCACCCCGAATTGCAAGCGGAATGCAGGCTATCGGCTACTTGCAATCCGGCAGCAAACGCCGGGCATCGTCCGCCATGTGTCGGTTTATCGCGATCGCCTCGCGCACGCGCTCGCACGCCTCAGAGTTCATACCCAATTCATCCAGCAGGATCGCGCTAGCAATATAGTCCGTAGCGCGCTCGCTCGAAAGACGGTGCTCAGTCTTGCCGACATAGTCGATCATCTTCATCAATTGAGGTATTGGTACGTCCTTCCATTCCACACGTCCCTTACTGATCGTCACCCCGGCCTCGTCGGCACCAGTGATATCCTGGCTATTGGCGGCGGTCATGCCCCAACCCCAGCGGTAGGGCCTCTTATTAAGGCCGTCGATCAGATGGCCCTTAAACGTCTGTAT
This sequence comes from uncultured Victivallales bacterium, assembly GCA_964583785.1. Taxonomy (GTDB): domain Bacteria; phylum Verrucomicrobiota; class Kiritimatiellia; order UBA8416; family UBA8416; genus UBA8416. The sequence continues at coordinate 3,045 of CAZOXS010000141.1, read as the reverse complement.
CCGCTGCAACCGCTCCATGGGCAACGCAAGTGCTTCGCGTCCGGGAGGGGTTGTGAGTTCGTCCTGCGCCTTTTCCATCGGCTCCAGCGCCTCGTCGAACGCAAAGCGCCGGATGGGTGCCTTCGACAGTTTCACCAACTCCGCAACCTGCCGAACTTCGCTATCGGTTCGTTGCTGTAGGGCCTCCGCCTCACGCTGTCGGCGCCCCGCCTCTGCACGCGTCTCACGCAGACGGATTTCCTCTGCCTTAATGCCCTCCGCCTCGGTCGCTTGCGCCTCCATTTGCCGGACAGCTTCCTGCGCCTCGACAAGCAATTCATCAATCGCCTTGAGGTGCTTCTCGATCTCGGTCACAGCAGCGGAAGCCACCACCCGCCGTTGCGCCTTCAACGCAACAGCCAGCTTCGTATCCAGCGTCGGCTGCCGATCCATCATCTGCCCATGGATCGCATAAATAGTTTCCCGCCCAGCGGCCACATTTCGGGCGATCTCGATCAAAGCGGCATCGTGCGGCGGGGCGGAATCGGCAGCATCAACAGAATCACTGGCAGCGGTATTAGTGACGAATCCGACGATCGTCTCCACGCCTGCAACCAGTTGATCCGCCTGATCCAGATATCCATCGATCCTGGTGACATCCTCCTGTAGACGCCCATACATGGATTCCGCCTTCATCCTGAGTTCCTGTAGGGCCAGTTCCTCAAGGCGGACTTCACGCTGCTGCTGTTTGTATACATTCAGCAACAGCCAGCCGGCACCAAGAACCACCAGCGTGCCGACGACACCGACGGCAATAGCCGACCCCTTGCTTTTCTGCTTGCGCAAGACAGGCGGCGTGGCCGGGCGCGTGTGCACTATTTTTGGCCGTTCGGCCCCCCTCTGCGCTGCCTTATGCTTGATTACGATGTGCTTCGATTCTGCCATTCCATCCTCCTTCTGTTTATCAGCCGATGTAGCCGATGCGGCGGGTCTGCGCAATCTCGCCGGGCAGTTCATCAATATACCGGGAAGGGGTGCAATAGAACACCCCCCCGTCGCGCGAGCGTCGCACCTCCGGCACGCAAAGCACCAATTCGTCTTTGGCCCGGGTGGCCGCCACATAGAACAGCCGCCGCTCCTCGGCATCGCCGTCGCTCGATTCGTTAAGCGAGCGCTGCGAGGGGAACATGCCCTCGGTCAGCCACAGGACGATCACCACGGGCCATTCGAGTCCCTTGGCCTGGTGCACGGTACTGAGGCGGATCGACTCCGCATCGCCGCCACCCGCGTCGGCTTCGGCATCCAGGTTGGTCAGCAGGGCGATATCACTCAGGCACTGCTCGACATTCTCGAATTTTCCGAAGTGCAGGCTCAGCTCGCGGATATCGTCGACGCGCGACTCGGGGTTATCGAAGGTCGCCGCTGCATGGCTCGTGTAGAAGGCATCGAGGAAGCGTTGCACCACTTCGCCGCCATTGACGCTGAGACCGGAGCGGTAATACGCCTCCACAACCGGGACAATCGCGGCCCAGCGGGCGCGCGCCGCCGGACGCAGCGCCTCCGCCAGCGCCGTTCGTGCCGCCGGGTCCGAGGCGTCGAAGCGCTCGCCCAGCTTGATCCAGAGTTTGCGCACGGACACCTCGCCAATCCCCGGCAGCAGGCAGAGCAGCCGCTCGAACGCCAGCGCGTCGGTCGCACAGGAAAGCACCCGCAGCAAGGCCAGGACATCCTTGACATGGGCCTGTTCGAAGAAGCGCATACCCGAGGTGATATTATGCTGGATGCGCGCCCGTGTCAGGGCCATCTGCAGTTCCATCGCGTGATAATGCGCCCGGTAGAGGATGACGATATCGCGCGGTCGGTAGCCATCGCGCCTGAAATTACGCAGCAACTCCACCACGTAGCGCGCCTGGTGGTCGCCATCGCGCAGCCGGGCCACGGTCGGGCAGCGGTAGGCCTCGCGCGTCGCCCGCAGGGTTTTGCGGTATTCCTCGGGGTGATCCGAACAGCCGACCGTCACATTCGCCAGGTTGAGCACTTCCGGGACGCTGCGGTAGTTGGTCTCGAGCTTGTAGATCTGCGCAGTCGGGTAACGCTTGCGGAATTCGAGGATGTTGCGCGTATCGGCCCCGCGCCAGCCGTAGATGCTCTGGAAGTCGTCGCCGACCACGAACAGGTTATGGAATTCGGAAGAAAGCGCATCGACCAGTTGGGACTGGATCGTGTTGGTGTCCTGGTACTCGTCCACCAGCACATGCTGGAACTGGCGGGCATAGCGCTGCCGGACCTCGGGATGCTCGTTGAGCAGACGGAGGCAGTTGACCAGCAGGTCGTCGAAGTCCATCGCCCCGAGCTCGACCTTGCGCTGCTCGTAGCGCTGGATCGCGGCCAGCACCGGCGCCGGATCGACCTCGAACCCGTCGAAGTGATCCTCCACCGCCTCATCCAGCGGGAGCTGGCGGTTACGGGCCTGCGAGAGCACATGCAGCAGCACCTCGCGTTTCGGGAACTCCTTGCTTTTCAGGCCGAGGGCCTTGATCGCGTCCGACATCAGCTTGCGGGAATCGTCCTGGTCGAGGATGGTATAGCCGGATTGGTAGCCGAGCAGCGACGCATGGCGGCGCAGCAGGCGGTTGGCGATATGGTGGAAGGTCCCGCTCCAGGGGATGCCCGCCGGGTTGCGCACCAGTTGCGAGGCCCGCTCCAGCATCTCCTTGGCCGCGCGATTGGTGAAGGTCAGCAGCAGTATCCGGTCCGGCTCGATCCCCTGCGAGACCAGATACGCCACGCGATAGACCAGCGTGCGGGTTTTGCCCGTGCCCGCCGCCGCCAGAATCAGCATCGGCCCGTCACCGGCGGTCGCCGCCGCCAACTGTTCCGCATTCAGTTCCCCCTCGAAATTCACATCCATGGCCCTGTTCCCCTCGTGCCCTATAACTTCAATTCATTTCAACGCCCAACAACCAACATCCAACGCCCAACATCCAAGTAAAGACGCCCCAACTTGGGCGTTGGTTGTTGGATGTTCGATTCCATTCTTCATCCGTTAGCAATCTGTTTTCGCCC
>CAZOXS010000140.1:0-3626 GCA_964583785.1 uncultured Victivallales bacterium | reverse complement strand
GAACAGGTTGCCGCCTACTACGAGGGCAACAAGGAGAAGTTCACGCTGCCGGCGTCTGTGAGTGCCCGTCACATCCTGGTGAAAGTCGATCAGGGCGCGGATGAGGCGGCAAAGGCGGCGGCCAAGACCAAGATCGAGGATATCCGCAAGCAGATTGAGGACGGAACCGTGACGTTCGAGGCGGCCGCGACCGAGAATTCCGACTGCCCAAGCAGCCAGCGCGGTGGCGATCTCGGAACCTTCTCGCACGGCCAGATGGTGCCGGCATTCGAGGAAGCGGCCTTCTCGCAGGAAATCAACGCGGTCGGGCCGGTGATTGAGACGCCGTTTGGCTATCACATTGTCCAGGTTACCGAGAAGGCCGACGCCGGCGAGCGCAAGCTCGAGGAGGTCAGTGCCGAGATCAGCGAACAGCTCTCGATACAGGACAAGCAGACGGTGGTGCAGGATTACATCGAGGCATTGCGCACCGCAGCCGTCATCAAGTACGCCGACCAGTAATCAAGCTTCAGTTGAATAGCCGCTCTTGCCGATTGGGCAGGGGCGGCTTTTTTTTACAGGGGAAGCTGGCTTGCCAGCCGTAGCTTTAGCGAAGGCTGGTGCTCGGGAGAGGACTCGAACCTCCAAGGGCTTGCGCCCATCAGCACCTCAAGCTGACGTGTCTGCCATTTCACCACCCGAGCAATCGCGCGGTAACGGACGGGAAAGTATACTACACGCCCTGCAAGTTCAAGCTCTTTTTGCTTTAATTCGCGACGACCGATGGTATTCTCGCTCCCGGCTGTTTTGCACCGGTGGTGGCGGCTGTTGAGTGGGGGGTGACATGAAGATCAGTGGTTTTTCGTTTTGTCGTAATGGCGACAAGCTTTATTATCCGGTGGCGGAGTCGATCCGCTCCGTACTGCCGATTTGCGATGAGTTCATCGTGGCTCTCGGACGAGGGGATGCGGACGACCGTACTCGGGACGTGATCGCCGCCATCGGCGATCCGCGCATCCGCATTATCGATACGGAATGGACCGACCGCGAGCGGCTGCGGGGCGGGATCCACAGTCAGCAGACCAATATCGCGCTGCGCGAATGCAAGGGCGATTGGTGTTTCTATCTGCAATCCGATGAAGTGGTTCATGAGAAGGATTTGCCGGCCATTCGTGCGCGCTGTGCGCAGTTGCGTGACGATTCGCGGGTGGAAGGTCTCTTGTTCCGCTACCTGCATTTCTGGGGTGACTATGACCACGTCCATCGCAGTCACGCCTGGTATCCGCGCGAGATCCGCCTGGTGCGCAACGGTATCGGCGTGGAATCATTCCGCACGGCGCAGTCGTTCCGGCGGCACGGGCGCAAGCTGCGCGTGGCGACGGTGGATGCCGATATTTACCATTATGGCTGGGTGCGGCCACCGGCGATGATGAAGGCCAAGTCGATCGAGTTTGATACCACCCACCAAGGGCGTAAGATCGCGCTGGAGCGGCATGGCGGGCCGGTGGCGTTCGATTACGGATCGCTGGCGATGGTGCCTCGGTTTGGCGGCACGCATCCGGCCGTGATGGCGGATTGGATGCAGCGGTTCTCGTGGGGGGGGCAGTTGCAATACGAGGGCACGTCGCCGGTCCGGCATCGGCATGACGCTTTCAAGTACCGGTTGCTGAGCTGGATCGAGCAGCGTCTCCTTTTCGGACGCGTCCATCTGGGTGCTCGCGGTTATTGCCTGGTCCGGCGGGCGTGAAGCCCTGGTCGCTATTCCGCAGTCTGTAGCAGCAGGCGCATGGCGGTCCCGCGCGCGGGGGCGCTCAGGATCTGGATGGCGGCGTTGAAGTGGAATACCAGGCCGACAGCGGGCGTCAATCCCAGCCCGCGTCCCCGGATGCGGGTGGAGAAGCACGGTTCCAGGATATGCTCCAATACGGTCGGTTCGATTCCCTCACCAGTATCGCGGATTTCCAGCATGGTCGCGCGTTCCGTCGGCAGCATGCCGTAGAAGAGTCCTTCCTCCGGGGCGACATGCGAGCAGTCGTTACTGGTGGCGATGTGGATCTCGCCCGCCTTGCCCCCGAGGGCATCGACCGCATTCTGGAGGATGCCGGTGACCGCCTGCTCAAACATCGCTGGACAGACGATAACGTCGTGATTCGCGTTCGATGATTCATCCCGCAAGCGGATATGGCCAGGAAGGGTGTCCGCGAATGTCTTGATCAACGGGGCCAGCAGGCCGGGCAGGTTGGAGAACTGATGGTTCGCGGTCTTGCGCTGCGTGTAGATTTTCAGGATGTGTGTCAGTTCCAGCGCGTGGTTGGACGCGTGCGTGATATGATCGAGATTCTGGAGCAGAGGCGAGTCTTCAGGCAGATGGTGATGCATGATCCCGACGTTGCTGTTGATCGCTCCCAGCACGTTGTTCAGCTCGTGCGACAAGCCGACCGACAGACGCGCGATCGAGCTGAGACGCTCGGCGAGGGCGTCACGGCGGGCTTTACTGATATTTGTGATCTCATGCATATCGGGGGGAACCTAACCTAACCTGTTGGCCGCGTCAATGCCGCTTACTCGAGGCGTGAACGGGGACGGGGGTCGTAGGCCTCGCGCACGCCCTCGCCGACAAAGACCCCGAGCAGGATCACGATAAAAAGGGTGAGTGAGGGGTAGAGGATCAGCCACCAGGCGGCGCGGTGGGTTTGCGCCTGGTGCAGGAGCTGGCCGATGCTGGGGGTCAGTGCCGGCAACCCGAAGCCCAGGTAGTCGAGCGCCGCCAGGGCGCCGATGGCGCCGACCAGCGAGAAGGGGGCGAACGTGATGACAGGAGTGATCGCGTTGGGCAGGATATGGCGGAAGATGATTTTCGCGTCGCGTACACCCAGGACCTTTGCCGCGTCGACGAAAGGCTGCCCGCGTAGACGCAGGAATTCCGCCCGGATATAGTAGGAGATGCCGATCCAGTTGAAGATCGCATAGCAGAAAAGCAGCAGCCAGAGGCTGGCACCGTAGACCGAGCCGAGCAGAATCATGACGTAGAGGAAGGGGATCGCGCTCCAGATCTCGATCCCGCGCTGGGTGATGATATCGGTGAGGCCGCCGTAGTAGCCCTGGAGGGCGCCGACGGCAATGCCGATCGACATCGAGCAGGCGACGAGCAGCACGCTGAAAACGAGCGAGACGCGCAGGCCATGCAGCAGGCGCGCGAGCACGTCGCGTCCCGCCGCGTCGATTCCCAGCCAATGCCCCCGGACAGGGGGGTGCGGCCAGGAGACGGCGGTATCGATCGCGGCGAGATAGCGGAAATGTCCTCCGCGTATCTCCACGGGGTCGACGGCACCCGCACGGGACGCCCCGACCAGTGCGGACAGCTTCTTGTGTGCGGAAGGATCCAGGGTTGCCAGGCGCGCGCGCGAAGGGGCATCCGCCGGCTGCCCTTCGCGATCGAGCGTGATCAGCGTGCGGCGGATGGCGGGGCCGCCGGTAGCGCGAATCGTGAGACGTACCGTGGCGGGTGGCGCGGGGCGCGGGGTGAAGGGCGAGAGCGAGAGATCCAGCGGCAAGTCTGGCAAGGCCGGTGCGGTGAAGGGCTGCCGGAAGGCGGGTGCCGCCGTATTGGCGAAACGCAGTCGCAGCGCTTCGCGCAGCTCACCCGA
>CAZOXS010000139.1:0-5859 GCA_964583785.1 uncultured Victivallales bacterium | reverse complement strand
CGGCCCACGTTCCTGCGAATGCTGCTGGAGATCCGCCGTTTCCGGGGCGAATTCAAACGGCTTGTCCGCGAACTGGATGACAGCGTCGAGATCGGGACGTATCTTGACCGGAACGGGTATTCGCAAGCCTTCCGGCGCGATTTCCTGGTGCCGTTCGGTGCGGCCATCTGGTCGGCGGCCCCGGCCGATTTCGAGCATTTCCCGCTGCGGACGTTTGTCCAGTTTTTCCTGAATCATGGGTTCCTGGACCTGAGCCGCCTGCTGCCGTGGAACGTCGTCAAGGGCGGCTCGCGCGCTTATGTCCAGGCACTGCTCGGGCAGTTGCGCGGCACGGTACACACCAACGCGAAGGTGGTGGCGGTGCGCCGCGACGCCGAGGGGGTGGATGTGGTGGTCGAGGGCAGCGAGGCGCAGCGGTTCGACCAGGTGGTGCTGGCCTGTCACAGCGACCAGGCGCTGGCGATGCTGGCGGATGCATCGCCGGAAGAGCGCAAGGTGCTGGGGGCGATGCCGTACCAGCCGAACGATGTCGTGCTGCATACCGATACGCGCCTTTTGCCACGGCATCGCCATGTATGGTCGAGCTGGAACTACTGCGTGCCGACGCAGGTGGCCGATCGGGCCACACTGACCTATGACATGAATATCCTGCAAGGGCTGGCGTCGCCAAATGAATTCCTGGTCAGCCTGAACCCGTCGGACGATGTGGAAGGGGTTCTAGGACGTTACGTCTACGACCATCCGATCTACACGACGCGCGGTGTTGCCGCGCAGGCGCACCACAGCGGGATCAGCGGGGTTGACAAGCGTACGCATTTCGCCGGGGCCTACTGGGGCTACGGTTTCCATGAGGACGGGGTTGAGAGCGCACTGCGGGTGTGTGGTGCATTCGGCAAGGGACTATGAAAACAGTCGGTACGAGCGAGAATGGCGGCCCATTGCCGCGGGCCAGTTGCATCTACAGCGGGCATATCCGTCATCGGCGTTTCCTGCCGGTCACGAATGCCTTCCGTTACCGGATCTTCCTGATGTATGTGGATCTGGACGAGCTGCCAGGACTGTTCGATGGCGTGCGGTTCTGGTCGGTCGAGAAGCCGAATCTGGCTTCGTTCCATCGGCGCTACTATTTTGGCGATCCGGCTGTCCCGCTGGCGGATGCCGTGCGCGGGGCTGTGCGCGAGAAACTGGGACTGGTGCTGGACGGTCCGGTCCGCCTGCTGACGCACTTCCGTTATGTCGGCTATTGCTACAATCCGGTCAGCTTCTACTACTGTTTCGATGCGACCGGGCAAGAGGTGCGCGCAATCGTTGCCGAGATCACCAACACGCCCTGGGGCGAGCGACATGCCTACTTCCTGGATCCGCGCGACAGTCGCCATCCGCAAGCGGGGCGTTTCAAGTGGGAATTCCCCAAGATATTCCATGTTTCGCCCTTCATGCCGATGAACGTGATGTACGACTGGCGTTTCAACACGCCGTCCGAAGCCTTGAACATACACATGATCGACAGGATCGACGGCGCGAAGTATTTCGACGCGACCCTGACGCTGAAACGCGAGGAACTATCGCCGCGCGAATTGACGCGGGTGCTGATCGGGTATCCGGCCCTGACGACCAAAGTGCTGGTCGGTATCCACTGGCAGGCGTTACGGCTCTGGCTGAAGCGGACGCCGTTCTACGAGCACCCCGGGCGCGCGGCGGAAAATCGGTTAACGAGAACGGCGACGAGAACGGATAACGAGTAAGGAGTCCGAATCGTTCACCACTCTCGTCGCCGTTCTCGTTGAACCGAAATAGAGGGGGAAATGGTGGAGAAAAACATGGAGACTGACTTGGCAACGGCGGCGTCTCAACCGACCTGGGCGCAGCGGCAGGCAAAACGCCTGTTGCTGCGACTGGGGTCGCATGTTGAGCATGGGCAGGTGACTATACGTGATGAACAGGGCCGGGTGCATGTGTTCGGTGCCGCCACCAAGGTTTGTCCGTATTGTGCGGAACTGCGCATCCTCAACCCTGTGTTCTATGTCGATTCCCTGCTGGGGGGCTCCATCGGCTGGGCCGAGTCCTATATGCGCGGGGCGTGGGAGACCGACGACCTGCCGACGCTGCTGCGCATCGTGGTCTACAACGCCTCGCTCTACGACGGGCTCGACCGGCGCTGCGGGGCCATCCTGCGTCCGCTCCAGAACCTGGCGCATGCCTTCCGCAAGAACTCCGAGACTGGCAGCCGCCGCAACATCATGGCGCATTATGATCTGGGCAACGACTTCTTCTCGCTGTTTCTCGACAAGACCATGGCCTACTCCTGCGCCTACTTCGCGCGTCCGGACAGCACCCTCGAAGAGGCCTCGCGGGCCAAGTTCGATCGTCTCTGCCGCAAGCTGGACCTCTCGCCGGACGACCATCTGCTCGAAATCGGCACGGGCTGGGGCGGGCTGGCGCTGCATGCCGCCGCCAACTACGGCTGCCGGGTGACCACCACCACGATCTCGAAGGAGCAGCGGGCCTGGGCGCAGGCAAAAGTGCGCGAGGCTGGCCTGGAGGACCGCGTGACCGTGCTGGGCGACGATTATCGTCAATTGACGGGGACCTATGACAAGCTGATCTCGGTCGAGATGATCGAGGCGGTCGGGCATCATTACCTTGATCTGTTCTTCCGTTGCTGCGGCCGCCTGCTCAAACCCGATGGGTTGTTGGCCTTGCAGGCGATCACCGTACCCAACCGCTGGTTCCGTGCTCACCGGACGCGCGCCACGTTCATCAACACGCATATCTTCCCCGGAAGCTGTCTGCCCTCGGATGAGGCGATGACCAGGGCGATCGCGCGCGGGACGGACCTCGATCTTGTGCACAAGGAGGATTTGTCGCCGCACTACGCTCGCACACTGGCGATCTGGCGGGATAATTTTAACGCCAGTCTCGATCACATCCGTAAGGTTTGGCCCGACAAGGCGTTTAGTAAGGAATGGGAGCTTTATTTCAGTTGCTGCGAGGCCGGCTTTGCGGAGCGCGATATCGGCGTTGCACAGTATCTGTTCGCCAAACCCAAGGCGAGGCCATCGTTGACGTTTGCGGGATAGCCTTTGCTGACGGCATCCCGGTGAGGAGGGAGGCGTGAGTATGGCTATGGATCTTTGGTTTCAAGGGCGCCATGCGCGTCTGGTCGTATGCAGTTTGGTCTACCAGGTTGTCTGGTTCGCTGCCGTGTGTTCGGCGAGTCGCCCGCGACTATTGTTGCTAGGACCAGGGGTGCTGGTTGCCGGGCTTGTTTTACAACGTCTGTTGTTCCCGTCGCTGATGAAGCGCATGATCGTGATGCTGACGGTATCGCTTGTCGCGGGCTTGTTCATCGATGGCGTGCTGGGTTGGACTGGCGTGCTGATTCCCGTTCGCCAGTTATTGCCCGATCCGGTTCCGCCCGTCTGGTTGCTGACCCTGTGGGCCGGGTTCGGTGTCTATACGGCATCGGGGTTGGAGTTGATGTATGGGCGTTCACGCATGGCGGTGATTGCCGGTGGCCTTGCCGGGCCGCTGGCCTACCGGGCAGGGGTGCCGCTCGGCGCGCTTGCGCTGAGTGCCACCCCGTGGTTTTCGCTAATCGTGGTAGGGGCTGTCTGGGCGGTGGCCTTTCCTCTGTTGCTGGCCTTGGCCGCCCGTATGGACAATGGCGGACGCGACGGCGTGTCAAGCATTACCTCGCCAAAGCCGGACGGCTTCGCGCAATCGGGAGGAAAACCGCGCTGGTCTCGCGTCTCCGCGGTGCTGCTGCTGATCACAATGCTGCTGCTGCCTGCCACTGATGCGCTGGCGTTGCAGGGCGATGCCAGCCTGTTTGATCCGGTTAAGCGTGTGCATGATGTGGAGCTCGCTCGCCGCGGGGTGGGGCGGTTGCGCCGCTGGCTGATCAAGGGCTGCGACATTGCGCTTTACACGCCGCCGGAAACCGCCCGTCAAACCCTTTTCACTGGTGGACCGAAGGCGTTGGAGTTCTTTTACTATGTCCGCATCGCCGGCGAACAATTTGCCCGTGCGTCGGATGAAACGTTACGGGGGGAACTTTCGCCGGAAACCTATGCCCGATTCAAGACGCAGATCGATGAGATGGGCAGGTATTTTGCGGCGGTTGAGCCGGGGGACCGCTACCTACTGTATTTCATCCCCGGCAAGGGAACCGCATTGGATCTGAACGGCCAGCGACAGGGACTGATCCCCGGCGACGAATTCGCCGATATTTATTTCAGGATCTGGCTAGGCGATAAACCGCTCGACAACGCCCTTTATAAGGGCATGACGGAAAAAATGAAGTAAAGCAGAAAGTGGAAAGCTGTATGACCAAGAGCGGAACACAGGCAATGCAGGGGCGGCGGATTTGGATTACCGGTGCATCCTCCGGCATCGGCAGCGCACTGGCGTGCGAGCTTTCGCTCGCCGGTGCAAGGTTGGTTGTTTCCGGTCGTAACCGTGAGCGGCTGCAAGCCGTGGCGGATGCCTGCAAGGGAGGCGAGGTCCAGGTGGTGGCGCTGGATGTCGCCAGCCGCGAGGAGAATCTGGCGGCGGCCGAAAAAATCCGCTCGCTTTACGGTGCGCTGGATAGCGTAGTGCTGAATGCTGGAATTTGCGAGTATGTGGACCTGCCGGTATTCGATACCGCCAGCATCAAGCGGGTCATGGACGTTAACTTCATGGGACAGGTCTATGGCATTGAGGCGGCCCTGCCGCTGTTGCGTGATGGCAATGCCCCGCATCTGGTTGGCATGAGCAGTACCGTGGCCTACACCGGGCTGCCGCGGGCCGAGGCCTACGGGGCGTCGAAGGCGGCCATCCGCTATTTCCTGCAAGCGCTACGGGTGGATCTGCTGCCGCAGGGGATTGAGGTCTCGATTATCTGTCCGGGGTTTGTCAAAACACCGTTGACCGATCTGAATGATTTCCCGATGCCGATGCAAATCAACGTCGAAACGGCGGCTCGCGCCATTCGCAAGGGAATGGAGCGACGGGCGCACGAGATCCGGTTCCCGACGCTCTTCGCGCTGATGTTACGGACGCTGGCGGTGCTGCCCAGCCGGTTACGGACCCGCCTGGTGCGCCCGCTGAGCCGGAGTGAGGCGGCGGGGGCAGACCGAAGACTGTCGACTGACGACTGAAGACCCGAAACCCGGCGTCGGGAGTCAGGCGTCGGGCGTCCTTGAATCCATCGCTCAGAAAGGTTGTGACGATGATAAAGCTATTTGTAACATGGGCTGGCAGCCTGATGGTGTTCCTGTTGCTGGATATGGTTTGGCTGGGCGTCGTGGCACGTGATTTCTACCATTCCCGTCTGTCCGGTGTGATCGAACTGGCGGTCAACTGGCCGTTTGCCATTTTGTTCTATGTGCTGCATGTGACCGGCGTCATCGTGTTCGTGACCATGCCGGCCGTGCAGGGCGGGGTTGCTGTTGGCGGTCTTTTACTGCGCGGGGCGCTTTACGGTTTGTTTACGTATGCGACCTATGACCTGACCAATCTGGCCACTGTGCGCGGCTGGCCGGTCGGATTGGCTTTTGTCGACATCGCCTGGGGGATGCTGCTGAATGCCGCCGTGGCACTGGCGGGCTTCTGGCTCCTGCGCCGGCTGGGGTGAGGGCTGGCTTACCATTTTTTGCCCTTCGCGTTCAATGGATTAGGGCGAAAGATTGAGGCGAAAGATTAAGGTTGCTTATGCTCCTACCCTAATCTTTCTGAGGCTCTTGCAAAACCCCTCGCTGTGCCCGCTTGAAGCCGGGCACAGCGAGGGGTTTTGCATAGTATTTCTCGGAGCTCTGAACCCATGGACCGTCTGGCATGTCCTGCGCTCGTGTTTCCTGCAAATGGCCATGGCGG
>CAZOXS010000138.1:0-5657 GCA_964583785.1 uncultured Victivallales bacterium | reverse complement strand
GAGCATCGGGGTCAGATCGCAGGAACGGGGGGGTAGGATCTCGATCGCGGTTACCTTCTCGCCGCGGGCGAGTTTGCCGCCGAAACGGGATTTGCGCGCCATGGGGATCGGGGGGACGGCATTCGGCTGCACCGGGGCGGCCTTGATTTCGATGTGCTTCCTGACCCCGCTCAACGAATGCACCGCCCGGGCCAGGTCGCGGATGTGGTCGGGGGTCGTGCCACAGCAACCACCAACCCCGCGCGCGCCGATCTCGATGAACTTCTTGCCGTAGGAGGTGAAGTATTCCGGTGTCGCGAGGTAAAGCATGCGCCCGTCAACCTGCTGCGGCTGCCCCGCGTTGGGCATCACCACGACGGGCTTGGCCGTGTGGCCGATGGCGTCGCTCAGCGCCTGGAAGATCGGGGCCGGTCCGCTGCCGCAGTTGAGGCCGATCGCCGCGACATGCGGGCAGCGGTCGAGGCGGCTGATCGTTTCCATGATCGACAGGGTCTGGCGGGCATGGTCACCGGTGGCTAGTGTGAACGAGGCAATGACCGGCAGGCCGGTACGGGCCGCTGCCGCGGCGGCCAGCTCCAGTTCATCGATATTGGTGAAGGTTTCCAGGATCAGGGCATCCACGCCGCCCTCGGCGAGGGCCCGCGTGCATTCCTCGATGGCGCTGGTGATGCGGTCGCGATGTCCCTCGGCCAGAAGCTGGCCAGCCCGCAGGCAGGGCCCCACCGAGCCGGCAACGTACGTCTCGCTACCGGCGGCCTCGCGCGCCAGGCGGGCACCGGCGAGATTGATCGCCACGGTCTGCTCGGCCAGCCCGTAGCCCTGCAGCCAGATGCGGTTGGCCCCGAAGGTGTTGGTCTCGATCACGTCGGCCCCCGCGCGGATGTAGTCCTCGTGGATCGAGCGGATCAGGTCCGGCGAGGTCAGGCACAGCTCATCGAAACAGCGGTTGATGAAGACGCCGCGGCTGTAGATGACCGTGCCCATGGCCCCGTCGAAGACCACCGGTGCCTGGCGCATGCGTTCGATAAGGTTCGTTGCGGGCATGGGTCAGTCCAAGGGGTCGAAGTTGTCTTTCGAGACGTAGCAGATCGGGCAGACCCAGTCAGCGGGCAGCGATTCGAAGGGTGTGCCGGGTTCAATGCCGCCGGCGGTGTCGCCCTCGGCCGGATCGTAGATATAGCCGCAGTTGATGCAGATGTATTTCATAAGGGGGAAAAGTAGCGATACCAGGGCCAAAGCGCAAGCCTCAATATCCAACGTCCAAAGGAAGAATCCCTACTTGTCGCCGCTGAGTGTGTCGTGGATCAGGCAGGCGAGGGTGGGGCCGATGCCGGGGAGGGCGGCGATGGCCTCGGGGGTGGCGGAGGTGAGGCGGCGGACGGAGCCGAAGTGCTGCAGCAGTTGCTGCTTGCGCTTCTCGCCGATGCCGGGGATGTCGTCGAGCGCGGATTCGCGGATGCGGCGGTTGCGCAGCTCGCGGTGATAGGTGATGGCGAAGCGGTGGGCCTCGTCGCGCAGTCGCCGCAGAACCTTCAAGGCGGGGGAATCAAGCGGCAGCATCAGCGGCTGGACATGTTCGCCGGTGACGATCTGCTCGTAGCGCTTGGCGAGCCCGGCGGTCGGGATGGTCGTCGCCCCGCGTTCGGCCAGCGAGGCGCGCGCGGCCTTGAGCTGGGTGATGCCGCCGTCGACCAGGATCAGGTCCGGGAAAGGTGAACCGCTTTCCTGCAGGCCGCGGATGCGGCGCTGGATGACCTCGGCCATCATGGCCGGATCGTTGCTGCCGCTGACCGTGCGGATGCGGAACCGGCGGTAGCGGTTGGGGGCGGGGATGCCGTCCACCGCGCAGACCATGCTGGCGACGGCGAACGTCCCGGAAATATTCGAGATGTCGAAGGCCTCGATGACGCGCGGGAGGGCAGGCAGGCCAAGATGCGTCTGCAGGGCCTCGATGCCTTCCAGGGCGGCGTCGCGCTGCATGCGCGGGGTCGGGGCGACACGGGCGTGCTGACGGATCGCGCGGTCGAGCATCTGGAGCGTATCGCGCAGGCCGGCGGCACGCTCGAAATCGAGCGCGGCGGCGGCTTCCTGCATCTGCCGACGCAGGTCCGCCAGGAGGTCCGGGCGGCGTCCGCGCAGGAATTCGCAGGCCTCGTCGAACCGCTTCCGGTAGTCCTCAGCGCTGATGCGGCCGATGCAGGGCGCGGAGCAGAAACGGACGATGTCGTTGATGCAGTGCTTGTAGGTGGCGGCATCCGGCAACGCCGGCGCGCATTTGCGGAGACCGAAATGCTTCTCGACAAAGTCAAGCGTGCTGCGGGCGGCATTCGACGAGGCGTAGGGCCCGAAGTAGAGCGCCCCGTCCTCGCGGCGGATGCGCACGAGGTCGAAACGGGGGAACGTGTTGCGCGGATCCGCCCGCAGCAGCAGGAAGCGCTTGTCGTCCTTGAAGGCCACGTTGTAGCGCGGACGGTAAGTCTTGATCAGTTTGCCTTCGGTCAGCAGCGCGGCGGCCTCGTTATGCACGACAATGATGTCGATATCATGCACGCTGCGCACCAGGCCGCGCAGCTTCGGCGAGGCACTCTTGAGGGTCGCGTCGCGGAAGTAGGACTGCACGCGCTTGCGCAGCGAGACGGCCTTGCCGACGTAGATGATGCATCCGTTGCGGTCGCGCATCAGGTAGCAGCCGGGTTTGTCCGGCAGCGTCTTGAGTTTGGCTTTGACGGTTTCAGGTAGTTGCATCGGTTACGAGGGGGAGGTGTTTCTGTAGCACCGCCGCCAGGGCGCGTCCGGCGATCGGTTTCATCAGGTACTCGCGGATCCCCAGCGCCTTGGCTCCGTCGGTATCGACGGACGCACTGTATCCCGAGCACATGATGATAGGAATTCCGGGACGGATCTCGAGAAGACGCCTGGCCAGCTCCGTGCCGGGCATGGTCGGCATGGTCTGGTCGGTAATGACCGCATCATATCGCTCGGGGTCTTCCTTGAACGTCTCGTAGGCCTTGATGCTGGAGGTGAAGGCCTCAACCCGGTAGCCGAGCCAGGTCAGTGTGGTCTCGATCATTTTGGTGATGGACTCCTCATCGTCCACGACCAGGATCCGTGCGTGGTTGCCGTGCTGGAGCATACACTGTTCGTCGGCAAGGTCGGGGATAACGGCATCGCCGGGGCAGACCGGCAGCAGGATGGTGAACGTGGTGCCGGAGCCTGGGCTGCTGTCCACATGGATGGCGCCTTCGTACAGCGAGACGATCCCGTGGACGGTTGCCAGGCCAAGGCCAGTGCCATCGCCGCCATGCTTGGTGGTGAAGTAAGGCTCGAAGATGCGGGCCACCGTTTCCGGATCCATGCCGTGCCCGGTGTCCGCGACGGTCAGCTCGACATAATCCCACGATTTAAGGGCATATTGCCAGGTGGGGCGGAAGGTGCCGAGCGCAACGCGCCGGAGGCCTACTTTGAGGATGCCGCCGTGTTCGCGCATGGCATGGCTGGCATTGGTGCAGAGGTTCATGATGATCTGGTGCATCTGTGCCGTATCGGCCATGATCGGCGGCATGTCCTCCTCGATTGTCTTTTGAATCTCGACCGTGGCCGGAAGGGTGCCGCGCAGCAGTTTCAGTGCTTCATCCACGATGGGTTCCAGCAGGAGCGGCTGGCGCTCGCGGGCATCGCGCCGGCTGAAGGTCAGTATCTGTGCAACAAGATCGGCGGCCCGTCGCGAGGCTTTCAGCACCTGGTTGAAATGATCCCGGACGGGGGTTCCCTCGGGGGCATCCAGCGTGCCGAGTTCCGAGAAGCCGATGATGGCGCTGAGAATGTTGTTGAAATCGTGGGCAATGCCGCCCGCCAGTGTGCCGAGTGCCTCCATTTTCTGGGCATTTCGCAGTTGCGTCTCCAGCTGGTGTTCGTGGGTGACGTCGCGCGCGGCCGATACATAATTGGCGATCTGTCCGCGGTCATCGAGCACGGCCGTGATCACGGTTTCCAGCTCGACCTCGGTTCCGTCCTTGCACCGGTTGGTGAACGTACCTTTCCAGACATGCTTCGTGCGCAGCGTTTCGCGCATTTCCTGGTAGAAGTGATCGTCGTGGCGGTCGGTCCGGAAAAGGCGCGGGGTCTGACCGTGGGCATCGCGGCGGGTGTAGCCCATCAGGGAAGTAAAGGCCGGGTTGATATAGACGATGTGACTCTGCGCGTCGGTGATCGTGATCGCCTCGGACGCCTGGTTCATGATCGCCGTGAAACGTTGCAGATCGGTCTGCATCCGGCGGTGTTCGTTCTCGAGACGGTCCAGATCCCGGCGCAGGTGACGGATCGTCAGTTGGCGGCCGAGCAGGGTAATGAAAAGGATGGCCGCGATACCGGCAGCGGCTATCAGGGCAACCGGAAAAGTGCTGGCGGGTATGGCGTCGCCGGGAGGCATGGCGGCAGCGGTGCTGCCGGTAAGAACGCCAACTAGCGGTATGCCGGATGCCGCCAAACGGGAAATCAAGCGTCTTGAACGCCAAGGCAGGAGACAATGAGACGTTTTCATTTGCGATTGAGATTAACAGATTGTAAAGCGCGGGTCGATAAGAATTCGCGGGGATTGCATCTTCGTGCGGTTCTGTTAGAGTGCATGCCTCTGATTCGGAATAAAAGCTTTCAGTATTGGGAAGGAATCGTTTTATGAAGATCACGAAGGAAGATGTTTTCAAGTATCACCTCGGCGGCAAGGTGGGGTTGCGCTGCACGCGCCCGCTGGCAAGTGTACGCGACTTGTGCCTGGCCTACACGCCCGGCGTGGCCGACGCAGTCAAGGCGATCGCGGCGGATCCGGCGGAACTTTACCGCCTGAGTGCCAAACGCAGTCTGGTGGCGGTGGTGAGCGACGGAACCGCGATTCTCGGGCTCGGGGATCTCGGGGCCAGTGCCAGCATCCCCGTCATGGAGGGCAAGGCGGTGCTGTTCAAGACGTTCGGTGATGTCGACGGCTGGCCCGTTCCGCTCAACCACTGCCGGCAGGGCGGTGCCAATACCGGTCCGACAGACCCCCAGCGGGTGATTGATGCCGTGGCGGCCATGGCCCCGATGTACGGTGGTATCAACCTGGAGGATATTGCCGCCCCGGCTTGTTTCGAGATCGAGGACCGGCTGGACGCGATGCTCGATATCCCGGTATTCCATGATGACCAGTGGGGGACGGCCGTGATTACGCTGGCGGGTGTCAAGAACTACTGCCGGCTTTGCGAACGGGGCATGGATGAACTGCGGATCGTGGTCAATGGGGCCGGTGCCGCCGGTATCCGGATCACGGAAATGCTTAAGGCTGCCGGGGCAGGGCAGGTCGTGCTGTGCGATTCGCGCGGTGTGATCAGCCACGCGCGCGACGGATTGGGCGGCAAGAAGCTCGAACATGCGGCTGAGACCACGGCCCGCACGGTAGGCGAGGCGATGCGTGGGGCGCATGTGTTTATCGGCGTATCCGCGGCAGACTGCATCAAGGGCGAGGATGTCAAGGCCATGGCCTCGTTCCCGGCCGTCTTCGCCATGGCCAATCCGGTGGCGGAGATCGATCCGCAGGTGGTGGCTGACGTGATGGGCGAGGCACCGTATGTCATGGCGACCGGTCGCTCCGATTATCCGAACCAGATCAATAACGTTCTCGGCTT
>CAZOXS010000137.1:0-17312 GCA_964583785.1 uncultured Victivallales bacterium | reverse complement strand
GGTTCTGCCTTGGAAGGCAAGGGCGGGGGGGGAGATGCCAGGCGTTCCGGTAGTTCAGAGCTGAAGAATTATATTTTGCAAAACCCCTTGCTGCGCCCGGCTTCAAGCGGGCGCAGCAAGGGGTTTTGCAAGAGCCTCAGTGTTATACGATGACGAAAGTGGATTTTCGGTTCGGGCTCGACAACTGCCTGAAAACACATTAAGGTTTGAGCCCTGACCGGGATTTGGGACTGTTTACCCGGCATCCGGTGCAACTGGCTTTCGCGCACCCGATTCAAGTCAAAACGGCCAGCGGGGATATTATCAGGAAAGGCTACGCGACGATGAGCGAAAAAACATTACTGGACACACTTTACGACAAGACGATCAAGCACAACGTCATTCCAAACGAGCTCTACAGCCAGTACAACGTCAAACGCGGCCTGCGCAACAACGACGGCACCGGCGTGCTGGTCGGCCTGACCAATGTCGGCGATGTGCACGGCTACATTATCGACGAGAACGAGAAGGTGGCGATCCCGGGCAAGCTCTACTACCGCGGCTACGATGTCGAGAAGCTGGCCGAAGGCGTCCAGGCCGACAAGCGCCGGTTCGGATTCGAGGAATCCTGCTACCTGCTGCTGTTCGGCTCGCTGCCCAGCACCGATGAACTGAAGGGCTTCAGTGCCCTGCTGGGCGAGTGCCGCAACCTGCCACCGAACTTCACGGTGGACATGATCCTGAAGGTGCCCAGCCGCAACATCATGAACAAGCTGGCGCGCAGCGTGCTGATCCTCTACTCCTACGACGAGAACGCCGACGACATCAGCGTGCGCAACGTGCTTGACCAGAGCCTGAGGCTGATCGCCCGTTTCCCCACGCTGGTCGCCTACGGGTACCAGGCCATCCGCCGCTACTACAACGAGGAGAGCCTTTTCCTGCACAACCCGGACCCGGCGCTGAGCACGGCAGAGAATTTCCTGCGCATGACCCGCGCCAACGGCAAGTACACCGCGCTGGAGGCCGAACTGCTGGACCTGGCGCTGATCCTGCACGCGGAGCACGGCGGCGGCAATAACTCGGCCTTTACCATGCATGTGGTGACCTCCTCGAATACCGACACCTACGCCGCCGTCTCGGCGGCGGTCGGCTCGCTCAAGGGCCCGCGCCACGGCGGCGCCAGCGAACGTGTCAAGGAGATGATCGATGACCTGCGCAAGACGATCGGCGAACATCCCGACGACAGCCAGCTCGAAGCCTATCTCGACAAACTGCTCGACAAGCAGGCGTTCGACGGAGCCGGACTGATCTACGGGATGGGGCACGCGGTCTACACGATCTCCGATCCGCGCACGACCATTCTCAAGCAGAAGGCGCGCGAGCTGGCGGCAGAAAAGGGCATGCTGGAAGATCTGGCCGTCTACGAGGCGATCGAGCGGTTGGCACCGGGCCTGATCCAGCGCCGCAAGGGGGGCAACACGACGGTTTGTGCCAATGTGGACCTCTATTCCGGATTTGTCTATAGCATGCTTCAATTGCCCGACGTGCTCTTTACGCCGATCTTCGCCATCTCGCGCATCGCCGGCTGGACGGCGCACCGGCTGGAGCAGCTTGTCACGGGCGGCAAGATCATCCGCCCGGCCTACAAGAGCGTTCAACCCCGTCGGACCTACATGCCCATAGCCGACCGGATCTGATAAACCAAAAAGGATAACACGATGAACAAGACCGCGCAGACCTTTCTCAAGGAACTTCTGGCCACCCCCACCCCGACGGGCTTCGAGACCCGCGGGCAGGAGATCGTTGCCGACTATATGCGGTGCTACACCGACAGCGTCAGCATGGACGTGCACGGCTGCGTGCATGGCGTGCTCAATCCCGGTGCCCCCACCCGGGTGATGCTCGCGGGACACTGCGACGAGATCGGCCTGATGATCCAGTATATCGACGACAAGGGCTACCTGACCATGTCGGCCCTCGGCGGCGTGATGGTTACCCTGCTACAGGGCGAGCGTATCCTGATTAATACCCGCAAGGGTCCGCTTCCGGGCGTGATCGGCGTCAAGCCGATCCACATGATGTCGGAGAAGGAGCGCAAGGAGCCGTCCACCGAGATCCATGACTTGTGGGTCGATATCGGTGCCAAGAGCAAGAAGGAGGCCGAGAAGCTGGTCGCGCTGGGCGACACGGCCACGATCAATACCGGCTGGATCGAGCTGGCCAACGGGCGGGTGGCCTGCCGCGGATTCGATAATCGCATCGGTGCCTTCATCATTTCCGACGTACTGCGCCTGCTAAAGGGCAAGTCGCTGAAGGTCGCCGTGCATGCGGTCAGCACGGTGCAGGAGGAGGTCGGCCTGCGCGGCTCGCGCACCGCCGCCTTTGCTATCGACCCGCATATCGGACTTGCCGTGGATGTCGGTTTCGCGACGGACTTTCCCGGCATGAACGCCAAGATCGTCGGCGAGGCGAAGGTCGGCGACGGGCCGATCCTACATCCGGGTCCGACCTATAATCCGGCGGTGCTCGACATGCTCAAGAAAGCCGCCGACAAGGCGAAGATCAAGACCCAGTGGCAGCCGGAAGCGCGCGGCACTGGCACCGATGCCTTCGCCATCATGCAGACCCGCGGCGGTGTCGCGGCCGGCCTGATCAGCGTGCCCTGCCGCTACATGCACAGCCCGGTGGAGACCATCGCCCTGGCTGATGCCGAGAACTCCGTAAAACTGATTGCCGCCTTTATCGAGAATCTAACCGGTAACGAGAAGCTACGCTGAAACAAGACAAAGGAGGATAAGCCATCGAAAACACGAAACCTGTTGTCGGGATACTGATGGGCAGCCGTGCGGATTGGGACTGCATGAAGAAAGCCGTCGATACACTCAAGTCGTTCGGCGTGCCCTGCGAGGCCAAGGTCATCTCCGCCCACCGCAGCACGGGGTTGCTGATGGACTATGTCAAGAAGGCCGAGGAGCGCGGAATCCAGGTGATGATCGCCGGCGCGGGCTGTGCCGCGCACCTGCCGGGCGTTGTCGCCGCGCTGACGACCCTGCCGGTACTCGGCGTGCCGATGCAGAGCCAGGCCCTTAGCGGCATAGACTCGCTGCTCTCGATCGTGCAGATGCCCGGCGGAATCCCGGTCGGAACCCTGGCAATCGGCGATGCCGGTGCCAAGAACGCCGCCCTGCTGGCAATCGCCTTCATGGCCAATAACGATCCGGCCTTGAAGGAAAAGCTGCGCGCCTTCCGCGCCAAGCAGTCCAGCGACGCCGCCGCGAATATGGATCTTGAATAGGAGGACTTTATGAGCAACATTCCACAGCCGGACCAGTACCGGCAGCAGTTGACCGCCCTGAAGTGGCTCTCCAGCGTCGTCTTCGCTGGGGGTGCCATGGTCGCCGTCTTCATCTTCGTGTGGTTCTTCTGCCGCATCGAGCCGGGTGCCGGCGAGATCGCCGTGCTGATTCACAAGACCGGGAAAAACCTGCCGCCGGAACAACTGCTGGCCACCGGTCCGGAGTGGAAAGGCATTCAGCTCGACGTGCTTTCAGAGGGCCGCTACTTCTACAACCCCTACGCCTGGGGCTGGAAGATCCACAAGATGACGGACATCCCCGCCAACCGGCTCGGCGTAGTGACCCGTCTCTTCGGCGATGACCTGCCGCCGGGCCAGATCCTCGCCACGGAAAACTCGAAGGGGATTCTGGCCGAGGTACTCTCGCCCGGCAAGTACCGTCTCAACCCCTATGCCTACCGCGTCGAGATCTTCGAGGCGCTCAACATCCGCCCCGGCCATGTCGGGGTGCAGACCGCCCTGACCGGGCAGGACATCCTGGGCAACGACCTGCCGGCGGAACGCCGCAACACCTTCCTGGTGGAGGACAACATGAAGGGCGTGCTGCCCTTGGTGCTCGATCCGGGCACCTATTACCTCAACCCGTACCTAGTCAATGTGGTCGAGGTCAACCTTCAGAGCCAGCGCTTCGAGATGAGCGGCGAGGACATCATCACCTTCCTGACGCTCGACGGCTTCACCGTCACCGTGGAAGGCACAATCGAGTTCGGCCTGCAGCGCGACTCCGCCGCGCTGCTCAGCCATCGCGTGGGCGACATGGACGACATCATCAAGAAGACCATCCTGCCGCGGGCACGCGGCTTCAGCCGCATCGAGGGCAGCAAGTATCCCGCGATCGACTTCATCGTCGGCGAGACCCGCCAGCGGTTCCAGAAAGAGCTTGAAGCGCACCTGCGCCTGAAGTGCACGCACTGGGGCGTGGATATCAAGTCGGTACTGATCCGCAAGATCAAGGTGCCGGACGAAATCGCCAGCATCAGCCGCGACCGCGAGCTGGCCGTGCAGGAAGCGCGCAAGTTCGCGCAGCAGATCGAGCAGGCGCGGTCCAAGGCGGAACTGGTCAAGCAGGAGACGCTGGCCCTGCAGAACAAGGCCAAGGTGGATGCCGACACCGACCGCATTCAGGCGGTCATCAATGCGCAGCAGGAACAGGCGGTCAAGCTGGTCTCGGCCAACAAGGATCTCGAGGTGGCTAGGCTGGATCTGGCGGCGGCCGAGTTCCAGGCGCGGGCGGTACGCTCGCGCGCCAGCGGCGAGGAGGATGCCATCCGTGCCGGTAATGCGGCCGAAGCCGCCGTCACCGCCGATCTTGTTGCCGCCTTCGGCAACGGGCTCAACCTGGCTCGCTACGAGTTCTACAAAGCTGTCGGCCCCCGGATCAATACGATCCTGAGCAACGACCGGCCCGGCGGTCTCGGAGCCATGTTCATGCCATTGCTACCCGACGCGAAAGGAAGTGACCAATGATTAAATCCTCTATCCGTTTTGCCGTCGGAGCCGTGCTGGCGATCGTTTTTCTTTACGGGGCGGTCTGGAAGTGGGGCTTCTGCCGTTTCTATGTCGAGCCGAACCAGATGGCGATCATCATCGCCAAGAGCGGCAAGTCCATGCCACCGGGGCAGATCCTGGCGGAGAAGGGGCAGAAGGGCATCCTGCGCGAAGTGCTGGGCGAAGGCCGCCATTTCCTCAATCCGGTGCTCTTCACACACGAGATACGCCCCGTGACGATTATCGAGCCGGGCAAGGTCGGGGTGGTGACCTCCAAGGTCGGCGCGGATCTGCCTGAAGGCGAGTTCCTGGCGGATATGGGCCAGAAGGGTATCTGGAAGACGCTGCTGGGGCCGGGCAAGTACCGCATGAACCCCTACGGTTACCAGATCGACGTGGTCAACGCCATCAGCATCCCGATCGGTTATGCCGGCGTCATCACCTCGCTCTCCGGCAAGCAGGCGCCCCCGGGCAGCTTCGCCGATGCCAGCCAGAAAGGGGTGCGCGAGGATATCCTCCAGCCCGGCCTCTATTACGTCAACCCCAAGCAGTACAAGGTCGACGTGCTCGAGATCGGTGTCAACCAGGTCTCGCTGCTCGGCAAAACCGGCGGCGAGGTGGTAACCAAGACCCGCCAGATCACGCAGAACGCCGCGATGGAGCAGCAGGAACAAAGCCTGTTCGCCGAGCAGCGCGCCCGCCGCGACAAGTACATTTCGGGCAGTTCCTCGTTGCGTCGCGACACGCCCGCTCCGCGTCCGGTCCAGCATCAGCAGGTACAGTCGCAACGGGAGCAGGACGATGTGCAGCGCGCTGGCAGGTACGCCATGGGCGATTCGATGAATACCCTCGGACTGGCCGAATTCGTCGAGTTCCCCTCGCGCGACGGCTTCAACATCAGCCTCGACATGAGCGTCGAGGTTGAACTGCACCCGTCCAAGATCGCCGGTATCTTCAGCAACTATGGCGACCTGCCCGCCGTCGTGGACAAGATCATCATGCCGCAGATCACCTCGATCTCGCGTAACAAGGGTTCCGAATACCGCGCCAAGGACTTCATCGTCGGCGAAGGCCGCGAGAAGTTCCAGAACGACCTGACCGAGGCCCTCGCCACGGTCTTCGCCGAGAAGGATCTACTGGTGCATAACGCGCTGATCCGCCACGTCGAGGTGCCACAGCAAATCCTGGACCCGATCCAGCAGACCAGCATCGCGGTCGAGCAGGACCTGACCAACAAGGAGCGCCAGAACACCGCCCGTAAGCAGGCCGAGCTCAACACCGAGACCACGCTGATCGAGCAGCGCCGCCGCCAGGTCGAGCAGGAGACACGCAAGCTCGTGGCCGAGATCAAGGCCGACCAGGAGAAAACCGTCGCCGAAATCCAGGCGGAAACCAAGCGCAAGGCCGCCGAGATCGCCACCGAAACGGCCAATATCGCCGCGGATACCACGCGCGTGCTGGGAACAGCCAAAGCCGATGCCCTCAAGATGGTCGAGGGGGCCAAGGCCGACGGGTTCCAGCTCAAGGCGACCGCCTTCCAGGATCCCGCCGCCTTCATCGACTGGGAAATGGCCCGCAGCCTGAACCCGGAAATGAAGATCAACATCCTGCACGCTGGAGAGGGCACCCTCTGGACTGATCTGGAAAAAGCGACCCTCGGCGATCTGGGCGGGGCCACTACGATCCGCAAGAAATGAAGAATACCGATTATAATTTTTCATGGACGGATCTCGGGGACATTGAACGGGGGCGGCCAAATCTGGGGAATACAGCCAGTGTTCTCTCCTACCGGCTGTTGCAGTACACCTTTAAGGACGTGCTAACGAAGACGGTCGGACGGGAACAGACTGCGGACATTTTCAGACGTGCCGGGCATTTGTCCGGTATGCATTTCTGCAACCACATGCTAGATACCAACTTGGATTTCGATGCCTTCATTGCCGATCTCGAACGCAAACTGGTCGAATGGAAAATCGGCGTGATGCGCATCGAGAAGGCCGACCTGGAAACGTTAACGCTCACGCTGACCGTCTCCGAGGATCTGGATTGCTCGGGATTACCGGTCTACGGCGAGACGGTATGCGACTACGACGAGGGGTTCTTCGCCGGGATTCTCGAATGCTATACCGGCAAGCCCTTCACAGTGCGGGAGGTTGACTGCTGGGCGACGGGCGACCGCACCTGCCGGTTCCAGGCCGCGCCGGCGGAAAGCGCGACGGCATGAATGCCCAGGATCAGGCATTCGTCGACGCATTGACCGCCTACCTCGAAACAGCCACGAACAAGGGACTCGAAGCGGCAGAGGTCATGCTGCCTGCCCAATCGGATGACCTTCAGGACACCGCCGCCTTGGCGGCGGCGTTTCAAACATTCGCCGGACAACTGCATGCGAGTTATGCGATCTATACCAACATCGCTGGCGGCAATCTTGATGCCGAGATTCCAAGAGAACACTATCTGGCGATGCCGGCCAAGGCACTCCAGGCCAACCTTCGGCACCTGACCTGGCAGACACAGCGAATCGCCCAGGGCGATCTTAATCACAATGTTCATTTTCTCGGCGAGTTTTCTACCGCGTTCAATCAACTGGTGGATGCCCTGCGTGGCAAGCATCGTCTGGAGGAGGAGTTGATCGAGTACCAGAAATCTCTCCAGCAGATCAACATCGTACTGGAGCAGAAGGCGACCACGGACGCCCTGACCGGCCTGCGCAACCGCCAGTTTCTCGACCGGCAGTTGAGTCTGGAGATCAGCCGCGCGGAACGTCATCAGACCCCTATGGCGTTTATCATCTTCGATATCGACCACTTCAAGACCATCAACGACCGTTTCGGTCATCTGGCAGGCGACGAGGTGCTCAAGACACTGGGCGAGATCGTCGGCAAGTCCATTCGCAACCTGGACCTCCTGGCGCGCTGGGGCGGCGAGGAGTTCGTCGTGCTCCTGCCGGGCAGCACGCTCGAACCGGCCATGCAGGCTGCCGAGAAGTTAAGACGCTTGATTGCAAAACATCCCTTCGCAATCCGCGAAAGGATCACTTGCAGTTTCGGTGTCTCCGATTACCGAGAAGGCGACACGCCGGAAAAGATAACCGCCCGTGCCGACGATGCGCTCTATGCCGCCAAGGCGGCCGGCCGCAATGTCGTCAGGGCCGAAACCACCTGAATGCCTATGACGAGCCGAGAAACCATTTCACTGGATGCTGCCTGGGAATTCGTGCGTGGACACCAGTCGCGCCGCTGGCTGCGCGAGGCTGCCACGCAGCCGGACACCACCCTGCCCCATTGCTGGAACGAGCACGATGGTTTTCAGGAGGGCATCGCCTATTACCGCGGCCCTGGCAGTTACCGCCGCTCGTTCCAACTTGATGCATCCGACGCCACCGGGGAGGCGTGCTGGTTCCTCGAATCGGACGGATTCTATGGAACGGGCGACGTATGGTTGAACGGCCAATGCCTTGGACGTGTCGATGGTTGCTATCTCGGTTTCCGGCTGGAGGCCACCGCCGCCCTGCGCGATGGCGGGGAGAATGTAATCGGCATTCGCCTGACCAACCGCTGCGGACGCAACGTCCTGCCGGGGATCGCCATGCCCGACTTCCTGCTCTATGGCGGTCTTTCCGGAAACATGCGTCTGGTGCGCGAGCCGACACGGCGCCTCAATCCGCTGGCGCTGGCCATCCGCTGCGCCGACCTTGGCGACGGCGGTGCACAGGTCACCATCACCTGGGCGCTCGAAGGGGCTGCGCAAACGGGCGATACAGTGGAATGGCGGCTCACGACACCCGACGGCAAAGAAGCCGCCGCCGCACAGACTGCCGCCGTAGCCGACCGGACCCAGGGCATGACGGTATTCACGCTCACGCACCCGCATCGCTGGGATCTGGAAAACCCGCAACTTTACCAGGTAGAAGGACGTTTGCTGCGCGACGGACAAGCTCTCGACAGCCTCACACAGCCGTTCGGCATCCGCACCGCTGAATTCCGGCCAAGCCAAGGCTTCTTCCTCAACGGCAGGCGCGTTGAACTGCGCGGCTGCAACCGTCACGAGAGCATGCCCGGCTTCGGACGGGCACTACCGCGCTGGATGCACACAGCCGATGCACGCCTACTCAAGGCGATGGGGCTCAATTTCGTGCGGCTCTCGCATTATCCCCAGCACCCCGCCTTCCTTGATGCCTGCGACCGTCTCGGCATCCTGGTCTATGCCGAACTCGCCTCCTGGAAAAGCGTGCGCAGCGGCGGCTGGCTGCGTCGGGCATGCCAACAGACGGAGGGCATGGTGCGCCGCGACCGCAACCACCCATCGGTCATTCTCTGGGGCATGGGCAACGAGGGGCGGCATGCGGGGGCCTACCGCTGCCTGTACAGCCTGTGCAAGACGCTCGATCCGCAGCGGGCGATCACCTATGCCGAAAACCACTACTACCGGGCAAGGCGCAGCAAAACCCTCGGCATCCCGGATGTGTGGGGGTTGAATTACGAGTTCGAGGCAATTGCAGACGGCGTGGCCGCCAGCCGGCTGCAAAGCGCGGTCGTCAGCGAATGCTCGAATTACCCGCATACCCGGCGCGGCGACGCCGATGCCGAACGCATCCAGCTTGAGACCGTGCAAACCGATCTCGCCCGTCTCACCGGGCACCCCGAAGTCGCCGGATTCGCACTCTGGTGCCTGAATGACTACGCCACGCTGCGCAAGCAGCGCTATCGGCGTTTTTCCGGCATTGCCGACGGCTGGCGCACCCCTAAGGCAGCTGCCCGCTGGCTTTCAGAAACTTACGGCGACGGCAAGCTCGCCCGGGCGCATCGTCCCGCGTCTGACGCAGGACCGGGCGCAACCGTGACTCTTGAGACCGGCAACGGCGCACTCACGCCGGACGGCGACGGTACGGCGGAAGTGATCGTGCGGATACTCGACGCCGCAGGCCGGCAAAGCGCTTGGAGCGGGGAACTGACCGCCCGCGTCACGGGGCCCGCCCGCGTACGCTCATTTGACGGGCATGGTATCGTCTGGATAGCCGACGGTATCGGACGAACCTTTATCAGCCGCGAGCCTGGCGCAGGGAACAACGTCTGGCTGGAGGTCAAGGGTGACACGCTTAGCCATGGCACAATTGCGTTAGAGGGTTGATAAGCAAAATAATGAGAAGATAAAGGCGAAAGATTAGGGCAAAAGATTAGGGGTGGAGCATCAGCAACCTTTATCTTTCGCCTTAATCTTTCGCCCTAATCTATTCACCGAAACGTGCGACAAAATGACCAAGTTATAGGTAAACGAAAATGAAAATCGAATGGAAAGCATCCCTGGAATCGTGGGCCTTCCGGCTCTTGTGCGTATCGGTCTTCGGATCCGCCTTCTCGCTGCCGCTGGGACGCGCATTCCTGCTACTGAGCCTGATCCTGCTGATTACCCGCGCCGTGCGCGGGGCCGGACGGATCGCCTTCCCGTTTTCCGCCTGGTGCTGGCTGGCATTTGCCGCCGTCGCCGCGCTGGCCTCGGTCTTCGGCGTCAACCCCGCGCTCAGCTTCAGCAAGATCAACAAGTTGATCTGGTTCATGGGAATCCCGGTGGCCGCCACGCTGGCCACCTCGCGCCTCCGAATCCTTGTCCTGCTGCGCGCCTACATCTATGGTGCCATCGTGCTTGCACTCGACATTCTCGTGCTACGGGTCATCCAGGCATGGCAGGCTTGCCAGACAATTGCGGAAGCTGGCGGTGAGCCCGACCTGTGGTGGGAGATCATCGACCGCGGCTCAATGACCCACGGCCAGGCTCTATCCGTGGCACTGGCTGCGCTGGCGGGCCTGATGATCATCGCCGCCCGGCAATACGAGGGTGGACAGCTTCATCGCGTGATCCAGACGCTGCCAATCGCTGATCGACCCCCAGTGTGGCGTTTATACGGCTGGCTGATGACGATCATGCTGACCACCGCGCTAGTCCTGAACTTCAAGCGTGGCTCCTGGGTCGCGGCCGCCCTCGTGATCGCCGCCTTCCTGGGCCTGACCGGACGCTGGCGGCGGCTGGCCCTGCTGGCGGTGGCGGCGGTTGCGCTGACGGCCCTGCCACCGGTGCAGCAGCGGCTGGGTGCCCTGCGTGAGGAGTTGACCCTCGGTCATGGCGGACGGCTGGTCATGTGGTCAAAGATCGCCCCCACCCTGATCCGCGAGCATCCCTTCGGGATCGGCTATCGCGCACTGGATGAAAAACTCATGCAGGATACCGCCCGTCGGCTGGGTGTTCGCGTGGAGGAGAAGCGCAATCACCTGCATTCCAACATCCTGCAGATTACCGCCGCCACCGGCTGGGCCGGACTGGTGGTCTACCTGCTCTGGATGGGGCGCGGCCTGTATTGTGGACTCGGCAGCCTGCGACAAATGGAACGCGACGGCCGCATGAAGGGCGATTCGCCGCGCGAGCCGCTGTTGCCACTCACACTGGCCATGATGCTGCTGGCCTTGGTGCTAAACGGACTGGTGGAGTACAATTTCGGCGATGCCGAGCTGGTCCTGGTCTACGGGATGCTCTTCGGCCTATTGGAACGGCAGCGAAGCAGACCGCAGACTGCAGACTGCGGACTGAAACGCACCAAGTAGGTCGTGGCACCCTGCCCGACCACCGAGCATAAGCATCGGGCATAAGCCGCTACCAGAGGACCTTTGCTCGGCTGGACAGGCAAGGGTGCCCGTCCTACATTTGTCTACCGCACCCCTGGGGCTGGTTCCTTGGCGGCGGCGGGGCGTACGTCGATCGCCTGCCGGCCATGCAGACTGTCAAGGATCTCGAAGTAGACGATCTGACCGGCTTTCAGCGGCAGCGCGGCGGCTTCATGCAACGCACTTTCATGCACGAAGAGCAGCTCGCCGGTCTGGTCCTGGCGCAATTGCCCATAGCCCTTCCCGGCATCGAACGATTCGACTTGTCCTCGCGGCATGTCCACTCCTCATTACGGCCGGCGCGATCAGAACCGAATACAGAACGCGGCGCGCGCGGCGATCTCGGCCTTGATCGT
The DNA here is from genome assembly GCA_964583785.1 of uncultured Victivallales bacterium. GTDB lineage: Bacteria > Verrucomicrobiota > Kiritimatiellia > UBA8416 > UBA8416 > UBA8416. Next base: position 5,478 of record CAZOXS010000137.1, on the reverse strand, counting down.
CTCCATGACCGCGGGCGACACCAGTTGGTTGACCTTCAGGATCGCCAGTGAACGGTTCGTCTCGCGGACATGCGGACTGCGCATATCCTCGATATTGACCCCGCGCTCGGCCAGCAGCCGTCCGATCGTGCCGATCACGCCGGGGCGGTCCTCGTACAGGAAGAAGAGCGTCGGCCCGACAGGCTCGAAATAGAGCTTGTCGAACTCGTTGATACGCGAGATCAACAGCACGCCCTCCTCCACGGTGCCGCGCACACTGACATGCCGGTCGGTCTCGCTGTCCACTTCCGCCGTGAGGTCAACCGTGATCGAGTTCGCGAACTTCTTGTTCTCGTCGACCTTTCGATTCTCGAACGTGATGCCCATTTCCTCGAGATAATGGGCCGTCTCACGCGGGCTGCTGGTACGGTCGAAGTCCTCGCAGATGCCGGCCACGATCGAGGTGCGCAGCCAGTCTGAGAACGGCTGCAACGACCCGTAGATACTGCTCTCGATCAGTTTCGGCGCCGTGTTTGCAGTCACGATACAACGGCAGAGCCGGGCTACGGTATAGGCCAGATCGCAGAAGTGCTCGTCCAGGCCGACCGGGATGTCGCGGTTGACGACAAAACTGACGATGCCCTTGTCATCGTAGTCGATCAACTGTTCCGCCGCCCGCCTGGCCGCATTGTAGTTGGCCTCCGCCGTGCTGGCACCCAGGTGCGGCAACAGCAGGTCGGCGATATCGGCCACCGGTTTCGGCCCGGGCTCGTCCTTGTCGTAGACATCATTGAGAAAACGCAACTTTTTAGCGGTCTTGACCGCCCGCAGCGCCGCCTCGTCAAGGATACCGGCACGGGCACAGTTGACCAGCGTGGCCCCCTCCTTCATGTGGGCGAACAGCTTCTCGCCGATCATCCCGCGCGTCTCCGGTGTTTCCGGGATATGCAGGGTGATATAGTCCGACGAGGCAAAGAGCGTCTCAAGATTGGTTATCTTCACGCCGATCTGCTCCGCGCGCTCGGCCGAGATCACCGGGTCGAATCCCAGCAGCGTGCACTCGAACCCGCGCAACCGCCTGGCGACAAGTTGGCCGATATGGCCGAGACCGACGATGCCGACGGTCTTCTGCGTCAGCTCCCGCCCCATGAATTTCTTCTTTTCCCACTCGCCGGTACGGGTCGAGGCATCGGCCGCCACGAGATGGCGCGCATCGGCCAGCATCATGGCGATCACCTCCTCGGCCACGGCATTGGAATTGGCACCAGGGGTATTCATCACGTCCACGCCCCGGCTGCGGGCATAACGCGTATCGATCGTGTTGGTGCCCGCGCCGGCACGGATCACGACCTTCAGTGACGGCAGCGCATCGATCACCTCCACCGACACCTTCTCGCTGCGCACCACCAGCGCATAGGTATCCGCGTGCAGCTTGAGCAGCTCCGGTAGCGGGGTCTTGTCATCCTGGATGACCTCATACGCGCCATGCGCCTTGAGCAGCGTGGCGGTGACGCCATCGAGCTTCGTTGGTATCAGGACCTTCTTCATAAGCTTCCTCCTCGTGAAAATCAAGACGGCGACTGTAGCGCACCCGCCCTGACGAAATCAAGCGCTATGGCATTCAGGGCTGCCAGTAGGCATCGACGGACTCCTTTGCCAGGCGCACATAGTGGCGGCCGCGCTCGAAATCGCCGAAGATCGTCCCGACCTCGCGCTGGGCGATCTCGAACAGACAGCCGCTGGCGGCCTCGCAGACGCCCTTGAAGTAGGCTTTGATCGCCTCGTCGTTGAGCGGCCCGTCGCCGGTGACAAACTCGGCCCTTGGCTTGCTGTAGTAGACAATCCGGCCACCGCGCAGGCATTCCCCGACGCGAGGTTCATCATTGAAGGGGGCAACCGATAACTTGCGCAGCTTGGACCATTGCGAGAGATAATCCGGCCAGATGGCATCGACCCGTTCGCAGCAGCCGTAGGAGAGCAGGCCGAAGCGGTCGACCAGACGTTGCTGGTACGGGAAGACGAACTCGCCGAAGGCATCCGGCGATACAGCCGTGGTCTCCTGCGATTCGAGAAACCCCCAGCACTGGGACGTGCGCGTCACGGTGTCCGCCGGCAATTCGTCAGTAAAGGCAAAGGACTCCTGCGCCAAGGGGCTTAAACCGTTTGTCGGCAGCAGCAATCGCTCCGCCTCCAGAAAGTCGTAATACTGCTCATACACGCGGGTGGCCATCTCCATGGCCTGATGCACGGCGTCCGGGCAATCATACATGGCGATATAATAAGCCTCCATCCCCATCAGGTGGACTAGCGGGTTGGTGATTCCCCCGGTCAGGCTGCCCATGACCATACGCACGGGAAGAATATCCCCGAAAAGGTCCTCAACCAGCTTGCGGCGCTGCGCCGTTGCCTCCCGGTTGACCCCGAATGTCCCCCCACGGAGCGTATCGATCTGCGCGGCCAGATCGGTGATGACCGGATCGATGTGGAATCCCTGCGCATGGGGCACATCGGCACGCGTCACCTTCGCGTCGAGACCGAACGGGTTCACATGCGTCTGCCAGCCGATATCGAACGTCGGCGAGATGGGCGTGTCATCATCGAACAGCTCACGCCCAACCAGCGTTCCCAAAAGCGACGCTTCGATCCGCCGCGCCTGCTCCCCCTCGCATTGGAGGCGCGGGGTGATGACCTCGTGACGGAAATTGGAGAACAGCAATCGGACAGGTGGCGATTCGCGACAACCTGCCGCCTGGGCCCGCCACATTTTCAGGATGGCCGCATTGCGTGGTGAATTCGCGTACTCGAGCTGGAGCTGCGCCCGCTGCCGCAGCCTCGCACGGTCCCGGGTTGTAATTGTTTCCTGCATCGGATTCCTGTTTTGCGATTGCGCTTAATGACCCTGTTCGATGACGTTGTGGGTAGAACCATATCAAACCCGGCCGATGGCCGCAAATAGAAAGACCACGTCGCTATCGCGTGCCGGTTTGCGCGTAGGTTCTTGCAGGGCATTCGGCGAATGGATCGAGGCTGCGCATCTGCCGGAATACCGGGGACTGCTGATAGAGCCGCGCAAAATCAAAGTCAGCCGACCGCAGGTCACCGCCGCTGAGATCCAGGAACCCGCAGGGCTGTAGGGCTCCGGTGTGCGAGACGAAGACAAACCCGCGACCACCCATACACCCCCGGAACGGGACCAGCGGCGTCCGGGGTTTGGCGGTCAGCCAGAAGTCGCGGTATTGCGGCGCGCAGGTCGTCCGGATCCGGATCGGTGCATCGCGTTCCTGCCGGGCAATCCACTGCAACGCCTCGTCGCGGGCGGCAGGCGACAAGGCCAGCTCGGCCAGCTGCGCCCCCCGCCCGGTCGGCACCAGGAAGAAGAAATCCATCGACGACGCCCCCAGCTCAATCGCATTGGCCAGGATCGCCGGCAACGCATGCACATTCAGCGAACAAACGGTGGTGTTGATCTGGAACGGCATGGCGGCGGCGCGACAGTGCCGCAGTCCCGCCAGCGTCTTGGCATACGCCCCCGGCACCCCGCGGAAGCGGTCGCGCGCGTCCGCCGTCGCGGCATCGAGACTGACACTCACCGCCAAGACGCCGCTGGCCTGCAAACGGGCCACGACCGCTTCGGTCAGTAAATGCCCGCAGGTCGCCAGCACGGCCCGGCAACCGCTCTGCGTGATTTTTTCGGCGATCTCGAAGACATCCTGGCGCCGTAGCGGTTCGCCGCCCGTCAGGATAAACATCGGCTTGCAGAACCGGCTGATCGCCTCAACCGCGCGCAGGCATTCCGCCGCGGTCAGTTCGTCCGCGTAGTCCCGATCCGTGGCGGCCGCCCGGCAATGCCGGCACTGCAACCCGCAGCGGCGCGTGAGTTCCCAGGCAATGATCATCGGCTTCATGCGCGGATCTCCTCGTCCGTGAGATAGCAAGCCGGATCCACGCCCTAGAACTGCCCTGTCGCCGCCAGGGCCCGTGCCCGGAAGTTGCCACCACATACGGCTAGGAACCGGCAGTCCCTGCATTTGCCGGTGACATGGGCAGGCTTGTCGCGCAAGGCGGCGAGCAGGCTGTCCGACGGATCTGACCATATGGCGCTGAACGGGGTTTCGCGCACATTGCCTATCGGGGTTTCGCGCAGGAACTGGTCGGGATAGACGGAGCCATCCCAGCTCACGCAACCGATGCCGTGCCCGCTGCTGTTGCCGCCATTCATCACAAGCAGTTGCATCACACGCGCCGCATCCGCCGTGCGCCCTTCACGCAAGAGGCGCAAATATCGGCCTGCGCGTAGACTTCGGCCAGCGCGCGCAATTGCGAGTTGGAACCGAAGATCAGATCCACACGGGTCGCGGTCCATTTGAGATTACCCGTCTTCCGGTCAAAGCCCTCGAACGTGTCGCGTTCCTCCGACGTCGGCTTCCATTCGGTGCCCATATCGAGGCTCCTGAAGAAATCATTGGTCAACTGCCCCGGCCGCGTGGTGAAAACCCCATCGCGGGACTGCTGGAAGTTGGCTCCCAGCACGCGCAGCCCACCCACCAGCACCGTCATCTCCGGCGCACTCAACGTCAGGAGCTGGGCCCGGTCAACCAGCATCTCCTCGGCCGTGACTGAATAGCGCGTCTTCTGGTAGTTGCGGAAGCCGTCGGCTTCCGGTTCGAGCAGGGCGAACGACTCGACATCGGTCATTTTCTGCGTGGCATCGGTGCGCCCCGGCGTGAACGGCACCTTGACTTTATGGCCACCCGCCTTGGCCGCCGCCTCAACGGCGGTGCAGCCACCTAGCACAATCATGTCGGCGAGCGAGATCCTGCACCCGCCCTTGGCCGTCTTGTTGAAGTTTTTCCGAATTTTATCCAGGACTTTCAAAACGGTGTTCAACTGCTCAGGCTCATTGACTGCCCAATCCTTCTGGGGAGCAAGACGGATCCGCGCACCATTGGCCCCCCCGCGCTTGTCGGATCCACGGAACGTCGCCGCCGAGGCCCAGGCGGTCGCAACCAGCGCGGGAATCGTCAGCTTCGATGCCAGTATGATCCGCTTGAGTTCTTCGATGCCTCTCGATTTTACCAACGGATGATCCACCGCCGGGACCGGATCCTGCCAGATCAGATCCTCGGCCGGCACTTCTGGCCCCAGGTAGCGCGCCTTCGGCCCCATATCGCGGTGCACCAGCTTGAACCAGGCACGTGCAAAGGCATCGGCAAAGGCCTTCGGATTCTTGTGGAACCGACGCGAGATCGGTTCATAGATCGGATCGAAGCGCAGCGCCAGGTCGGCCGTCGTCATCATCGGACGGTGTTTCCTGGCCGGATCATGCGCATCCGGGATCATGTCCTCCTCGCGGACGTCCTATGCCACGTACTACCTCAACGGCCATGACATCATTGCCCGTATGCTTGAGGCGCAGGGTGTTCGGTTCCGCATGAAAGAAAACGCCTTTGTCTCCGTGGGCGACCCTGCTGCCTTGCAGGCGGCGGCCGATCGTATCGA
>CAZOXS010000136.1:0-3082 GCA_964583785.1 uncultured Victivallales bacterium | reverse complement strand
TTATCCGCCAGCAGGTAATCGCTGACCAGCCCCCGGAAACGCGCCACGGTCATCATGACCGCCCCCAGCGCCAGAATCAGGAACACGCCCAGTGCCGGCAGCTTGTAGAATGCAATCCAGTTGCCAACCGGCAGCAAAGCCAGGGCGGCGACAATCAGCACGACCGCCACCTTCATCCCGTCGAATTCGCGCGACCCCAGCCGCAAGCGCCAGGTGCTGAACGGCAGGAACGCGATCAGCGCGATCAACATGGTGAAGTTGAGGCGCAGATCCGCCAGATAGGTGCCGATCTGATGGATGAAGCGGATCGAGAACACATCCACCGGCACGATCTTCTCGTACTGACCGCGGCTGATCGCATGCTGGAAGCCCTCCCAGGTGCGCGGATACCCCCAGTTCATGGGGGGATTGCGCAGGTCGGAAACAATCGGCATGTAGGCATAAACCGAAACGCCCAGCTCGGCCAGCAGAATCGTGATGGCGGCGGTCCTGCCGCGCGGTAGAAAGAAGTACGCGAGAATGAGCCAGGCCCCGTTAAGGCCGAGATAGAGGTACATCGAGATGTGCGTCGGATGCTTGATCGTCGGCAGCACCCCGGCGCGCATCAGCAGAAGGACCAGCACGATCGGCCCGCCCGCGACCGCGAAATCGCGGAAAAGTTCGAAATCACGAAGCATGATCAGGATAGCCAATGCCAGCATTGCCAGCAACAGCACCTGGTAGTTCGTCAGACCCACACCGAAAATCAGCGCCACCAGGAACAACGTTCCGTCTGTCGGCCGCGTCATCCATTTGTAGACCAGCAGCATCACCAGGATCAGGAACAGCGCATTGAGACTGTAGACCTCCACAATGACCGACTGCGACCACATGATCGGTGTGAATGCGAACAACAGGCTGGCCGAAACGCCGCCCACCCAGCAGATGGCCTGCTCGACGCAGAGGGACATATCGTGCGAGATCCGGCCCGAGCACCGCAGGATATCGCGTCCCGAACGGCATATCAGCATCGCCGCCAAACCGGACGCAATGGCGCCTGAAACCGCCGAGAGCATCGCGATTCCATAGGAGGGATTCGGCATGCCGCGGAAAGTCACGAACGAGAACAGCCGCGCAAAGAGCCAGGCCAGCATCGTCCAGCTCGGGTATCCCGGCGGATGCGGCACGCCCAGCCAATCGCCCGCCACCGCCAGCTCCCCGCCGTCCTCCAGCGTGACCGACGGTGCCAGCGTATAAACATAAACCACCAGCGCCACCACCAGCGCCGTCCAGAACGCCGCCCAGTCCACCCGGCCCAGGAAAGGCAAACCGCCCACATCGTTATCGCTATCCGCCATACCACCACCCCGATTGCAGGATTAAGATTCAAAGACCAAAACGTACCACGACCGCCCCGCCCAATCAAGCCGCAACAACCAAACGGCCGGCTTCAGTTCAAAACCGGACAAATTGTTCAAAGCCAAACCGGGCAAGGATGGCTGCGTTCCCTTTTTTATGTGTTGATCTTTTTTTAGGGACATACCATTAATATAGTTTGAATCAGATTGCCAGTGGTATGAGTTCTTGAGGAATGCCGGAGGGCGCGAGATTCAATTGCCTTGGACGCCAACCGGGAGGAACAGAACACCGGTTAAGTTATACCATCCCGCCTTGGTGTCAATGCAGGCCGATTCCTGGTAATTGCAGACAACTGGCAGGCAGAATGCACCGACGAGTATGCTGGTTCCGGTTTGCCATACGGCTACGCGGCTTTCGGTGGCGAGATGACCTCCAGGCGAAGGTCGCGCATCGTGCAAAGCCCCCCCACCTCGGCCCGGCGCAGCGGCCTGGCCCCGCTGCGCCGCTTGAGCCCGAACTGTTCGCGGTTGCGCTGGAAGACGTCCTCGACGAAGACCTTGCTTCCCAACACAACCCCGTCGGAGAAGTAACGCACGCGGCAGCGCAGGGCCTGCGACAGCGTCAACTTGCCGTCGCTTTCGAGCACGATCTTGACCGCCGCGCGCGTGAATCCCGCCCGGCTAACGGTCTTCTCCCCGCGCTCGAAGAGCTGCTGACGGTATTGACCACTAATCGCCTGCCACTGCGTCTCTCCTTGCCCTTGCCCGTAATGGGCAAAAATGCCGCCAATCCCCTCGCGTGCCTGGCGCGAACCGCCGCAGGCCTCGCCGTAGCCACAGTAGCGGTAGTCCTTCGGGTCGCTGACGATCCCGGCGCGCACGGCGTTGAGGTCAATATAGGCGGCCATGGTCAGAAGTGCATTATCCCACTGGCCCTCGCGGGCGCGGTCGGGCTGGATCATGATGCTCTTGAACCGTTCCTCCCAGAGCGTGCCCCTGCGGCCGCGCCGCTTGTTGTGCCACTGGGTGTACTTCTGCTTGAGGGTTTTGACAAACTCGCTCAGGCCATACATCCGACGCGTGTAGCGAGCCTTGACCAGCTCGGCGGCGGCATCCTCCCCCGACTCACGGTAGCCCTTGATCCACTCGGCTATGCGGCTGATCTGGTCGGCATCATACAGGAAGCCCAGCCGGCGGATTAGCTCTTCATCGCTAACCGGCTCCGGTTCAGGAACTTCCATCAATATGTGGAAATGGTCGTCGAGGATCGCGTACGTCAGTACGTTCACGCCGGAGAAGCCCTCCACCGCACGCATCAGCTTGCGGAATTTATCCTTCTCCTCGCCGCCCAGCACCATCTGCCGGTCCACCACACGGCTCATCACATGATAACAGGCCCGTTTGCCCGATTCCTTCAATCTCGCCACTCGCATGATCGATCCCCCATCAATATGGACACATCTCAACCTGTGCTGTTCGAAAACAACCCCAAGATCCCACAAAAGCAAAGGCAACTCAACAACAAAATAATATTAATGGTGTGTCCCTATTTATTTCAACAACAAAATAATATTAATGGTGTGTCCCTATTTATTTATTTATTTTGCGGGGTCAACGTCAGCATGCTATGCCCCCAGAAACGCCTCTTTAATCCGGCACCAGTCCACAACTTCCGACGACTTCACGCAAATGCGCATGCGTGTGCCGCTTGCTTTCGAAAGTTCAATGATACAAGACGAATCCTC
>CAZOXS010000135.1:0-3689 GCA_964583785.1 uncultured Victivallales bacterium | reverse complement strand
TCGGCAGACGCCACCAAATTCTCATCTGGAGGGCGAGCGTCCTCGCGAGCCGATGTACATGAGAATGTAAAAGGCAACGGTGGTTAGCCGTGCGCGGCTCGCGGGGACGCTCGCCCTCCAGTCGGCAGGGGGTGCTGGAGTCTGGCATGGATTGCCGGCAGTTGCGTCATCATGGCGTTGAGCATGGCGGTGGCGGGCGGGATGTGCTGCACGAACCGTCCGGTGGCGGGATTGGCCGAGAGCCGGCCGAACGCTCCCAGTGCCTGGGCTAGCCGCTGCACGGCGGCGTAGGGAAAGGCTTCGCGGATGGCAGCCCCCTGCGGGCTGGCGGTGCAATAGTCATTGAGCAGGGCGCGGCGGTCTGCGTCGTCGAGCATGACGTAGGGGTCACAGAGCAGCGAGGCCAGATCATAGGCCGCCGCGCCCAGCCGTATGCCTTGGAAATCAATCAGGACCGGCCCCCCGCGCGGCAGCAGGATATTGCTCGATTGCAGGTCGCGATGCACCGGCACTTGCGGCTGCCGCTGGAGCACCGTCGCGCAGGTCTTCAGCACACGGCGCAGCGGGGGGCTAGCCGCCATGTGCAGGGTGTTGGTGAGGAAATGCGTGATAAAAAGTTCACGCTCCCAGCGGTAGAGTGCGGGCGAGAACGGCGGCTCCAGCGGTGGCAGGTTTTCCGGCGACAGGGCGTGCAGCCGCAGGACCTGATCGATCACACGCCGGTAATGCCGACGGCGCGCGCTGCGCGACAGGCCAGGCAGCGCATCCTGCAGGGACCGCGTGCCGGCATCCTCGAAAAGCGTGGCCTTCTGGTCCGGCAGGTCCAGCACGACGCGCGGGACGCGGACGCCGACAGCACCCAGTGCGCGGGCCAGCGGGGCATAACGGGCATTCTCCGGACGCTTCTGGTCGTCATAGCGGATCAGGATGCCGCGGCGGTGATCGGTCGCCAGTCGTTCAAAACGGCGGTCTGAACCACGGGCGGGCAAGGCTGTGAGGGTGGTGGCGGTGGGCGTTGCCCGCATGGCGCGCAGCGCTGCCGTGAGCACGGGGTCAGGCGGCAGAACGTCGGCTTGCACGCTGGCTCCGCCTTGCTGCATGGCCCGCACGACCGCCCGGCGTCCGACAATGCTGTCGGCCAGGCGCGCCCCCGGTTGCAGCACCGCGTCATCCCAGATGACACAGTTGGCCAGCGACACGCCAGTCGGCAGGGAAACGCGATGTCCGATCGCGACAACGCCTTGTGTTTGCACGCCCGCCGGGATACTGCGGCGCATGCGCCTTGCCTCCGTTGCATGCAGCAATGCGCCACCGGGGCGCTTGCGGCGGTGGGCATCGGCGATTTCGCGGTGTGCCGCCAGATAACGTTCCGGTGTGCCGAGATCAGCCCAGTACGTATCGGACGGACAGCAGCCCCGTACCGCGACGCCCTTTGCCAGCGCCCGCCGATAACCGTCGACAATGCTGCTGAATGAGGCGTCGGGCAGGAAATCCAGAATGGCCGGGCTGAGGAGCTGCAAGCCGCAGAAGGTATAGGTGCCGTCCGTGCCGGGGGCGGCGGATGCAAAATTGGCGATTTCTCCATCGACCGCCAGCTCAACGGTGCGGGGGCCGCGCGTGGCGTCGAGCCAGAGCGTGGCCAAGGGCTGGTGCTGCTGGAAGTCCGCGAGCAGCGGCTCGGGATCCAACGCGAACGCGATATCGGTATTCACCATCCAGAAAGGCTCGTTGCCGATGAAGTGCGCCGCCTTGCGCAACGCGCCACCGGTGCCGGCGATCTCCGGTTCGAAGGAGAACTGGATCCGTGGGGATGAGCCGCGGCGGCGTAGTGCCCAGTCCAGGAGGGCTTGCGGGTTGTGATGCAGGTTGATCAGAACATCGCGCACGCCCCCGCAGACCATGGTGTCGACGACATGCTCGATGACGGGAATGCCCCACAACGGCATCATCGGTTTCGGCAGGTCGTGCGAGAGTGGGGCCAGCCGCGATCCGAATCCGGCGGCAAGCAGGATGGCTTTGTCTGGATGTGATCGTCTTGTTTTCAATTCCTGAAATATGTCCTTAAAGCATAATCGATATGCAATAGTTGTTGGTAAGCAAATGTAGGACCGGCACCCTTGCCTGTCCAGCCCAGCATGCGTTAGTTGGCTGGCCACTTGTGCTCGGTTGGTCGGGCAAGGTGCCGCGACCTACTATTTATTGTCCTCTTCTGTATTGTGCGCATTGTTGTAAAGCAGGCAGGTGCTGCGTTGTTTCATGAACCGTCGGTGGCCGGTGCGCCAGGCGGCGGCGATCGTAGCGGGTGGGGTTCCCTCCATCAGGGCCAGGCGTACGGTGTCCGTGCCCATGAGCTTGTCGAAGAACTCGGCGCGGGTGGTGCGTTTATGCCAGACGCGGTTGCGTCCATGCAAGTCGGCCAGAACGGCCAGGATGGTGATGCCGGTCAGTACGGGCCGGAAGGTGCCGGCATCGGTGATGGTGAGGCGGATGCCGGAGAATGGCTTTGTTGCACTGGGCGGTTGGTAGTGATGCGGATGAAAAACGACACCGGGAAGCCGCTGGCTGTTCAAGGCCTCGGCCAGCGGTTCCCCCCGGGTCCATGGTGCGCCGACCAGTTGAAAGGGCATCGCGGTCTGGCGGCCGTGATCAATATGCGGCAGCCCCTCCAGGCAGACCGTGGCCGGGAAGCAGAGCGCAGACTCGCGCGAGACGATCGACGGCGACGGTCGCATGAACGGCGGGGCACTGGCGAGCGGCATGATTTCACGATGGTAGCCCTGCATCGGCGCGATCTGCAGGTCAACAGGCGGCAGGCAGGTCTGCTGCAGCCAGCGGGCGGTTTCCGCCGGGGTCATGCCATAGACCATGGGGGCGTTGATGGCGCTGACAAAGCCTTCGAATCGCGGATCGAGCATGGGGCCGTCCATGGTGCATGGCAGGGGGATCGGGCGATCGGCAACGATCACCGCAAGACCCGCTTCGGCAGCGGCTTCCAGCACGAGCTTAAGTGTGGATACATATGTATAGGGGCGGCAGCCGAGATCCTGGAGGTCGATAACGAGCAGATCGAGTTTGCGCAGCCATTCCGGGCGTGGCTTGCGCGTCTCGCCGTAAAGCGAATAGATGGGGATACGCCAGTCGGGATGCCTCTGTGAGCGGCAGGATTCGCCAGCGGCGGCAATCCCGAAATAACCGTGTTCTGGCCCCATCAGGCAGGCCAGCTCGATGCCGGGGGCATCGTGCAGCCGCTGGGCGGTCGTGGTGCCGTTGCGGTCAACGGCAGCCAGATGGCTGACCAAGCCTATGCGGCGCCCTTTCAGTGCGCTGGCGTTCTTGCCGCGGAGCAGCGTTTCGATGCCGGGTTGGAAACGGTGCGGTTTAATGGTTGGTGGCGACATGGTTGCAGTTTGTCTTAGTCACTCGCTGGATTCAAGATCAGAATATTAGCTCCTTAATCGCAAATTGTTTGAGTAAATGAGTCGATAATATAGCATGGCGTATCGCCAATTCCAAGCGTTGTAAGTGTTCAGTGTTCAGGGGTTCAGAGGTCAGGCAATATTTTGGGAACCAACGACCATTTCGGACGGATGGCGAGGGTGTTTTCGGCGTTTATCCGAGGCTGTATTCAAGTATGGGCAGACCTCTTCGCTGCGGATGGCGAGGCCAGAAGTACAGGGCAGCAACCCCTC
>CAZOXS010000134.1:0-3215 GCA_964583785.1 uncultured Victivallales bacterium | reverse complement strand
CCACGCATATGGCCAACAACCGTCCGCTTACAACGCCGCAAGCCGCACTCGCGGCGCGAGTGGGCTACAGTACAAGATGGTGTGTGCCCGAGAATCACGATTTTCTTCCATCAGACGGCGCCAAAACCGTCACTCCCACAGCAGCCGCCATTTTTCCTTGCAGAACCCCTCGTGGTGCCCGGCTTCAAGCGGGAACCACGAGGGGTTCTGCAAGTGCCTCGATTATGCATTCCGCATTGACCCGCCGTGCAAGTGCGGTTAGATTAGCCTCGTAGTATTCACCCCGACAGCAAAAGCCATGCCAACCCAATCATTATCATTAAATCAAAGCCAGCGCATGCAGATGGTGCTTGCGCCCCAGTTGCGCCAGTCGCTCGAGATGCTGCAGATCCCGATCATGGAATTGCGGACCATGATCCAGAAGGAGCTGGAGCTGAACCCGACGCTGGAGGAACTGGCTCCAGAGGGTCCCGAGCTGGAGGTGGAGCATAGTGCGGGCGAAGAGGTTGATACCAGCGAGATGACCTTCGACAAGGAGTTCGAGGTCCTCGCCAAACTCGACGACGAATGGCGCGACTACTTCTTCCAGAATATCGACAACCGTCCCGGCACCACCGAGGACCAGGAAAAACATCAGTTCCTGATGGATTCGCTACCGCAGCATGAATCGCTCCAGGAACACCTGATGCAGCAGCTCACGATGTCCGACCTCCCGCCGATCGACCAGCAGATCGGCGAGATGATCATCGGCAGCATCAATGACGATGGTTACCTGACCACCTCCGTTGCCGAGATGGTGGCCACCACCCCCTTCCCCACCGCGCATATCGAGCATGTGCTGCTGACGATCCAGGATTTTCATCCGAACGGGGTCGGTGCCTCCGACCTACGCGACTGCCTGTTGCTGCAGCTCGAACGGATCGGCAAGGCGGACTCGCTCGCAGGCGACATCGTGCGTGATCACATCGAACTGCTAGCGGCCCACAGGACCGACAAGATCGCCAAGTTGCTGCACGTCACGCCCGACGAGGTCAAGGACGCCGCCGCCTTCATCGCCACGTTGAACCCGACTCCGGGGCGCGTCTTTTCCGAATCCAATTCGGGCTATGTGATCCCCGAGGTCGTCGTCCGCAAGATCGAGGGCGAATATGTGGTGATCCTCAACGACGACCGCCTGCCTCACCTGCGCATCAGCCGCCACTACCGCGAGCTGATGGAGGCCGAGGACACCACGCGCGAGGTCAAGACCTATATCCGGGACAAGCTCCGCTCCAGCGCGTTCCTGCTCAAGAGTATCGACCAGCGCCAGCGCACCATTTTCAAGATCGCCTCCGAGATCGTACGCCAGCAGACCGACTTCCTCGAACACGGCATCTCGCATTTGCGCCCCCTGACGATGGCGGCGATAGCGGACGCGGTCGGGGTACACGAGACCACGGTCAGCCGCGCGGTCAACCAGAAGTACATGCGCACGCCGACCGGCACCTTCGAGATGAAGTATTTCTTCAATCCGGGACTCAAGACCAGCAGCGGCGACAACATCTCGAACAAGACAGTCAAGGACATCATCAGTTCGATCATCGACGAGGAGGACAGCCGCAACCCGCTCTCGGATATCGCCATCATGGCCATTCTGAAGGAACGCGGCATCAAGGTTGCGCGTCGCACCGTGGCCAAGTACCGCGACATGACGGGCATTCCTCCTTCGCACCTGCGGAAACGGGATTGACGCCGTCGTGAACCTGACCACCGCCATCAAGCATCTGGCTGACCTGCTCGAGCGGCAGGCGGCTGAGTCGCGACTGCCGCCGCTGCCGACGGCCGCCGAGGCGTTTGTCATCGCGGCACTGGCGGCCCGGCGGCAGCGCACTGTGCTATGGGTCACACACGATCCCGACACCATCGAGCAGGCCTGCCAGAACCTCCACGCGCTGGCACCCGCCCTGGAGCCGTTTATCCTGCCCTATCCGACGTCCGCCGGTCTCGTGCCCGCCGACGGTACCGACGGAGGCGATCCCGATATCGCGGGCCAGCGTCTGCATGCCCTGTACCGGCTGGCCGAACTGCCGGGCACGACCCCGGCAGTCATCGTCACCTGCACCGCCGCCCTGCTGCAACCCACCCCCAGCCCCGCCAGCCTCGCCTCCCGCTGCCAGCTTGTCGCCATCGACGAACCGCTCGATCCGACCGGACTTCTGCAACGACTGTTGGACAACGGCTATGCGATCGAATCCGAAGTCGTGGACAAGGGACAGGCCTCGCGCCGCGGCGGCATCATCGACCTGTGGCCACCGGACAGTCCGTGGCCACTGCGCATCGAGTTTTTCGGTAACAACGTCGAGTCTCTCCGGCTCTTTGATCCGCTCACCCAGCGGGCAGTCGAGAAGATCGCCACGTTCCTGATCACCCCCGCAAGGGAAGCCGCGTCCACTGGCCAACCAGCCAGTGCCGCCCTGCCCGATCATATCTGCGGGCCGCTGGCAGTCGTCTGGAGCGATTCCGCCGCGATCGAGATGCAGGCGCAGCACCTCGCGATCGACTATCCTGCGGCCGACCTGCTGACAACCGGAGCCATTCGCGAACGCCTCCAGCAACGCGACGACATCCGGCATCTCGACATCGGCGCGGACAACGCCGACGTCGACGTGGCCTTCGCGCCGCTGCCCTGCGCCGTGGCACTGCCCGCCACCGCCGGGGCCGCGCAGCTTGATGAGGCCCGCCAGCGCCTGCTCGACGATCTCGACACCCGTGCCCGACGGCACCACCACATCGCCATCCTATTCGACACGCAAGGCTCGCTCGACCATTTCCGGATGCATCTGGCGCGTGCGCACAGCGCCAGCACGATGGATCTGCGTATCGGCCAGCTTTCCGAGGGTTTCTGCGCCGAAGACCTGCGACTGACCGTGGTCGCCGAATCCGATCTCTACGGCCGTCGGCGCACCCTGCGCCGCCACGAGGCACCATCGGAAAAACGCGGCCGCGACGGACGTTACGCGGGCTCGCGTATCACCGACTTCACCGACATGGAGGAGGCCGACCTCGTTGTGCATGTCGATCATGGTGTCGGTCGCTATCTCGGCGTGCGGGAAATCACCTTCAACAACCAGCTCCAGGAAGTCCTCGCCATCGAATACGCCGAGGGGGCCATGCTGTATGTCCCCGTCACCCATGCCCACCTGCTCAGCCGCTACGTCGGCATGGCCGGCCGCACC
>CAZOXS010000133.1:0-11870 GCA_964583785.1 uncultured Victivallales bacterium | reverse complement strand
CAACTGCCCGGAACCGCGGCGGCGTCTGTACGGGCGACTGATCCACTTGTACCGGATCTGGGTAACCTCAGCCGACAACCTGCTCGATGACGAGGATAAGGTGGTCGTGCCGCTGGTGATAGCGGGGTCGTCGCGCGTCATGCGCCAGGTCGTCGCCCTGATGGCGGCCGATCGCGTGTTGGCCGACATCCTGCGGGACGCCGTCGGCGATGGGACGATCGACAACCGGGTCGCCGCCAGCCTCCAGCGCGAATCCCTCTGCCGACTACTGCCCAGCGCCGCCGAGGAAGCCGCCGAGGAGGGTGGGGTTGGCACCCGTCCCGACCCGGAGCATGTGCTGGAGGTGATTCACCGCCTCAAGACCGGTCTGCTGTTCAACATCGCCTTTGCCGGTCCGGAGATCGCCGAGCCGTACCTCGCGCCAGCACGCCTGGAGGCAATCAAGACGGCACTGATGCAATTCGGATTGGGTTGCCAGTTGCTCGACGATGTCCGCGACCTGGGCAAGGACTTGCGCGAGCAACGCCACAACTACCTGCTCTCCTGGCTTACCCACCACCAGCCGGAAACCCTGCCTGCCTTGACGGATCGGGCGGCAGCAGGTGCCGATCGCCTGTACCTGCACACCCCCCGTCTTGCCGCCATGGCGGCGGAACGCGGCCTGCAGATGATGCGCGAAGGGCTCACGCAGCTTGGCCAGGAAGGCCTCGATTTCGGTCACAAGGAGGCCGACCGTATGGCCCGGTTCATGTTCACCATGCTTGATCTCAAGGAGCTTGCTCATGCGGCCTAAGCCACAACATCCCCGCTCGCACTGCGCGTCGCTGACAGCCGGCATCACGCTCGACCACGCGGCACCGCTGTACGACTGGCTCGCCCCGCTGATGACGCTGGGCTCGGAAGCCCGCCTGCACCGCCATGTGCTGCCACTACTGGATCTCGACACAACCACCTCGGTACTCGACGTGGGCTGCGGCACGGGTACCCTCACTCGCCAGATCGTCGACGCCATGCCACCTACGGCCAACCACTGGGTGGTCGGCATCGATGCGGCCGAGGCGATGATCACGATCGCCAACCGCAAGGCTGGCAACCGTCCGGGGCTGGCATTCACCGCCGCCCTGGCCGAGGTGCTGCCCTACCCCGCCAGCAGCTTCGACCGGGCCGTATCGAGCTTCTTCTTCCATCACCTGAACTATGACCTCAAGGTCAAGTCGCTGGCTGAGCTCTGGCGGGTGCTGCGGCCGGGCGGGTCGGCCATCATCCTGGATGTGGACATCCCCTACAGCCGCTTCGGTGCCCTGTGCGCCTATTCAGGCTACTGGCTGTTCCGGCAGGCCGAGATCAAGGAGAACATCGACGGACGACTGCGGGCGGCTCTCCAGCAAAGCCCGTTTGCAGACGCGTGGCGGATCGTCTCGCGCCATTCCGGTTATCTAAGCCTGTTCAAACTCGACAAACCCAAACAACCCAAGGAGAAGAAAGCATGAAGACAAGCAAACACATCATGATGCTGACAACCATGACGGCACTGGCGACAACCGGCCTGCTGACCGCCACCCCCGTGCCAGCCGACGACCCGATCGGCCTCGCCGTCGAGGCGTATTTCAACGGGGCATTCGACGGACTGAAGGCTGTCGCGGAAAAACAGCCGACCCCGGATACGTTCCGCGAGGCGATCAAACCGCTGGTCGAATCGACTGACGGGTTCTTCGGCGGGACGCTGATCGATACCGACTTCAAAATCCGGCAGGTGTATTTCAAGCGCAACGCCCTTGCCCGGGGATACGACCTCAAGAAGGTCAAGCAACTGACCGTCTTCTGGAACGAAATGCGCGAGAATCCGACGCCTCAATTAAGCGAACCGGCCCGCGGCAACATCATGCAGCCACGACTGGTGGCGATGCGCTACCCCGTGATCAAGGACGGCAAGCTGGCGGCCGTGGTCAGCATGATGGTCCGTACGGAGGCATTTCTGGAAGCCACCGGGCTGGATAAGGTCAAGGGCTACCGGATCACCTGCCGCGGCGTCAAGGCCGAAGAGGAAGGCAAGCTGGCAGACCCCGTGCAATCGGTCGCATTGAAATTGCCGGCCAACGAATGGTTGATTGAATACTCACGCTAGAAAGAAGGGAGCCCTCATATGAATATATTGATTGCCGGGGCAGGCGGAGCCCTGGGGAAAGCGCTGGTCAAGCGGTATCTTGAACAAGGCGACTCGGTATCGGCCCTGGTGCTGCGCGCCGCCGAAATGGAAGGGATCGCGCATCCGCGACTCAAGGTGGTGACGGCCAACGTGACACAGCCCGAAAGCCTACACGGCGTTTGCGATGGGCAAGACCACGTGATCTCCTGCATCGGCATCACGCGTCTGAAGGGGCGTATGACACATGAGGCGGTCGACTTCAAGGGCAACCTGAACCTGCTGCGCGAGGCGGAACGCGCCAGCGTGCGCAAGTTCGGTTTTATCTCGCCGGCGGGCACCGACATCGGCTATCGCCAGGTGCCCCTGCTGGCCGCCAAGTTCCGTTTCGAGCAGGCGTTGCGCCAGAGTGCGACTGAATGGGTCATCTTCCGTTCCGGCGGATTCTTTACCGATCTGGCCGAGATGATGAAACTGGCAGCCAAGGGTCCCTTGTTTGTGATCGGCGATGGAGCCAGCCGTTCCACGCCGATCGATGTCGGCGATCTAGCCAGCCTCATGGCAGAGGGCATGCGCACGCAGAGCCGGGCGGTAGTGGAAGTCGGCGGGCCGGAGAATCTCTCGTGGCTGGAGGTCTGCAAGACCTGTTTTGACCTACAGGGGAAACCGCCGAAAATCATGCGCGCCCCCGTCTGGCTGTGCCGCACGACCCTGGTCCTGCTGCGCCCCTTCTCGTTCCGCCATTACGCCATGGGCCAACTGCTGGTCTTCATGTCCACGCACGACGTCTGCACGCCGCCCTGCGGCAAAATCCCCCTGCGGAATTTCCTGCGTGACATTCAGCCTCAACCCTCGTAATTTGCGCGCTGCATGAATACTGCAGGCAATACCATTGGCGTATCCATTGTGATACCGGTTTATAACGAGCAGTCCTGTATCGAGTCGACCCTGCGGGAACTGGCTGGCGTGATGCGCCAGCAGAACCGCGCGTTCGAGATCCTTTGCGTGGACGATGGCTCGACCGATAGTAGCGGCGATATCATCCGGGCACTCAAACAGCAGGATCTGCCGGAACTGCGTTTGTTGCGCCTGACCCCCAACAGTGGCCAGAGCACCGCCTTCGGGGTCGGCTTCAGGCGCGCCGTCCATCCCATCATCGTGACCATGGATGCCGACGGGCAGAATGACCCGCGCGATATCCCGTTCCTGCTCGAAGGCCTGGCGGAGGCGGATGTCTGCTGCGGTTATCGTCACAAGCGACAGGACACCGCCAGCAAGCGGATTGCCAGCCGGATCGGCAACCGGGTTCGCAACACCTTGCTCGGCAGCGATATTATCGACACCGGCTGCTCGCTGAAGGCCTTTCGCGCGGAGCAGATCCGGCATCTAACCATGCTCGACGGCATGCACCGCTTCCTGCCAAACCTCTGTGCGATACAGGGAGCCCGAATCCTGCAACGCCCGGTCAACCACCGCCCGCGTTCAAGCGGAACCAGCAAGTACACGAACGTCGGACGCCTGCTCAAGACCGTACCCGATCTGTTGGCGGTTCGATGGATGAAAAACCGGACACGCCTTTTCTCGGTAAAGGAGATCACATGAGTATGCTGAACGAGTTTATGCAGGTATTGGGAAAGCCCATGGCGTTTGTCGGCATTGCCGGCCAACTGCTGTTTTCATCACGGTTCATCGTGCAATGGGTCGCCTCGGAGCGCAAGCGCGATTCGGTCGTGCCGCTGTCATTCTGGTATCTTTCGATCGTGGGGGGGGCACTGACCGCGATCTATGCCGGCTGGCGGCGCGATCCGGTATTCCTCGTGGCACAGCTCTCGGGCCTGCTCGTCTATGGGCGCAACCTCATGTTGATCCGTAATCGCAAAGCCCGCGAAACCAGCGAGATCCCGTTATGATCAAGAAGCTGTTATCCGCCTGTGGCGCCCCCCGCCTCTGGGTCGTTGCCCTGCTGGCTGGCATTTTCTGGGGTGCCGAATTCTGGCAGCGCGACCTGTGGGAGCCCGACGAGGCGCGCTACGCCTATGTCTCCCGCGAAATGCGCGAGGACGGCCACTGGCTCGTCCCCCACCGCAGCGGCGAGTACTACGCCCACAAGCCGCCGCTAATTTTCTGGCTGAACAATGCGTTCGCCACGCTCAATGGCGGCCAGATCAACCGGGTCACAACCCGCCTGCCAACCCTCATCGGCACCATCCTGAGCCTCTGGGCAACCGGACAGATCGCCGCCCTGCTCTTCGGCGGGGCGTCCGGCTGGCTGGCCCCGCTGCTGCTGGCGGTCTCCACGCTCTTCTGGGTAGTCAACGGCATGGGACAGATCGACGGACTGCTCTGCGGCCTGGAAATGCTGGCCTTCTGGCTGCTGCTTTCAACCCCATCCCCGCGCGGTTCCGGACACCTGCGCATTGCCGCTGCCTATCTGTCCATGGGGCTGGCCGTGCTTGCCAAAGGCCCCGTCGGCCTACTTATCCCACTGGGGGCGTGGATCGCATTCTCGTTTTTCGCCGACCAACGACATCGCCTGCGCAACTGGCACCTGCTGTGGGGACCGCTGCTTGCCCTGCTGCCTGTCGCTCTCTGGCTGGGGACCATCGTCTATTTCAAGGCCGCCCCCGAGGGTTACCTGGATGAATTGCTGTTCAAGCAGAATGTCGGGCGCGCCGCCGGTACATTTGCAACCGGGCACGCCAAGCCATTCTGGTATTTCATCACCTACTTCATCGCGGACTTCCTGCCTTGGACGTTGCTGCTGCCTGCGGCCCTGCTGGCGCTCAAAGTCGATACCACGCGCCGGATCGAGATTTGCGGCGTCCTCGCCTGGATGCTGTTCGTGATCCTGTTCTTCTCGCTATCGGCAACCAAGCGCAATCTCTACATCCTCATGGCTTATCCGGCGGCGGCGATCCTGCTGGCGGCGGGCTGGGGCCGGATCACCAGCCTGCCAGACCGCTTCCGGAAGGTTTCCCAATGGCTGCTGGCGGGACTTTTCCTGTTGCTGGGCCTGGGTTTGGTCCTGACCGCACCGATCATCAGGATCGTCGGCATTGAGCTGCCATTCGAGACAGCCTGGCTGGTTCCCGGTGGCATAGTCCTGACGCTGACCGCCGTCTTACTTATGCGGCCAGCACTTAAAGCCGGGAATTCTTGCCGCTG
This sequence comes from uncultured Victivallales bacterium, assembly GCA_964583785.1. Lineage (GTDB taxonomy): Bacteria > Verrucomicrobiota > Kiritimatiellia > UBA8416 > UBA8416 > UBA8416. The sequence continues at coordinate 6,562 of CAZOXS010000133.1, read as the reverse complement.
GCTGGCCACCGCAGCGACCGGATTCGCCATGACACTCTGGCTGATTGCCCTGCTGGTCTACCCGGTCCTGAATCCGATCAAGGCCCCCTACGAATTAGCCGAGGCGGCGCAGCGGCATCTGCACGAGGGCAAGCCCCTGCTGCTTTACCGGATCAACGGGGAAATCCAGGCACTCTATTGCAACGTGCGCGGACGCGTGGTCAAGACTCCAGAAGAACTTTCCGAAGCCATACGTCAGCAAGATAACGGCATGGTCGTCCTGCACAACAAGCAATGGGAAGAGATCGCCGACATTCCAGCAATTGCCGCTGGCAGCCGGGGCGAATACCGCATGGGCAGCAAAACCATGATCTGGGTCGCGTTCGATCTGGGCAAGTCCCCTGACCTATAACGTCGGGATTAGCGTAGGTCGCGGCACTTTGCCCGACCGCCGGTGCATAAGCTGATTAGCTGCCATAGGACGTTTGCTCGGGTGGACAGGCAAGGGCGCCTGTCCCACATTCAGTCTTTCATCCGCCCTCACCCAAGTCCCAGCATTTCGCGGGCGTGCTGCAGGGTCACGCTGGTCAGGTCCTTGCCGCCAAGCATGCGGGCCACCTCCTCGGCGCGCGCCTCGCCTGCGATCGGGGCGATCGCGGTACAGGTGCGCCCTTCGCGCACGGCCTTGGAAACGACGAAATGCGTGCCCCCGTGCACGGCCACCTGCGGCAGGTGGGTGATGCAGATGACCTGGTGCGAGTTCGCCACCGCCGCCAGCTTGCGGCCGACGGCATTGCCCATCTCGCCGCCGAGGTTGGCATCGATCTCGTCGAAGAACAGCACCGGCACCTTGTCATGCGCGGCCAGTACGGCCTTGACCGCCAGCATGACGCGCGAGATCTCGCCGCTGGAAGCGATCGCCTTGAGCGGGCGCAGTGGCTCGCCAACGTTCGGCGCGAACCCGAAGTCGATCTCGTCGAGCCCCGCAGGCCCGGGAGCAGGGGCCGGGGAGACGGTGATGGTGAATCGTGCATGCGCAAACCCGAGATCGTGCAACTGCCCGGTTATGGTTTTCGCCAGCGACTCTGAGCAAGCGCGGCGCGCGGCCGTGAGCGCACCGCCCGCCTTCTCCATGGCCTTGCGTGCTTTGGCGATCTGCGCATCCAGCTCGGCAATCCGCTCGCCGCGGCTTTCGAGATCCTGCAACTGTGCGCGTGCCCGCTCCTGGAAGGCGAGCATCGCCGGGATATCCGCCCCGTACTTGCGCTTGAGCTTCTGCAGCAGCGCCATGCGGTCCTCCAGCCACTGCAACCGCTCGGGATCGGCCTCGATCCGCTGGACCGTCCCGCCAATACTCGCCTCCAGCTCCCTGACCTGCACGACGATGGATTCCACCTCCGCCTCCCAATCGCGACCCTCGGGAATCAGCTCGGCCAGTTCGGGAACCGCGCGCCTGGCGATGGTCAGCGCATTGAACGCAGAGGCGTCGTCCTCGGTCAGCGCATTGCAGATCCCGTCGCCCAGCTCGATGATCCGCGAGGCGTTGGCATTGCGGGTATGTTCCTGCAAAAGCTCTTCCTCATCGGTATGTTCCAGATCCGCCGCCTCGAGTTCCTTGATCTGGAAAGCCAGCAGGTCGATCCGGGCCGCGGTATCCTGATCGGGGCCATCCAGGCGTTGCCGGGCCGCCTGTAGGTCGAGCAGTTGACGGTAGGCCTCGCCGAAGGTCGCCAACTCGCCCTCAAGGTGGCCATAGGCATCCAACACATCGCGTTGGAAGGCCGGTACCAGCAGCGACTGGTGATCGTGCGGGCCGTGCATGTCCACCAGCAGCGTGCCCAGTTGCCGCAGCACCTGGAGCGTGACCGGCGAATCGTTGACTAGCATACGCCCGGCACCCGCCGCAGCGACCACGCGCCGGATTAACAGCACGCCATCCTCACAGGGGGGCAGCCCGGCCGCTTCCAGCACGGCGTCCACCCCGGCACTGTCGTCCAGTGCGAAGGCCGCCTCGACCTGGCACTGCGGTTCACCCGCGCGGATCACCGACTTGTCGGCCCGCTCGCCCAGGATCAGGTTCAGCGCGTCGGCCAGCATCGACTTGCCCGCGCCAGTCTCGCCGGTAATGACGTTCAGGCCGGGCATGAACTCGACCCGGGCCTCATCGACAATCGCCAGATTTCGGATACGTAGTTGTGAAAGCATGGGCGAAGCATACAACGCCCCCGATCCGGACGCAAAGCGGAAATTTCGAACCCCGCGTTGCGCCGGACAAGTGCTTGCCAGCGGCGGGCGTTCTGTGTTAGCCTGCGCTGTCTTTTCAATTTAACCCATTTCAACAGGATTTCCGGGGGCCAGCCATGGCGGAAACGAAACATAAATACGACGAGAGCAAGATCAAGACGCTCTCCTCGCTCGAGCATATCCGGATGCGCACGGGGATGTATATCGGGCGCACCGGCGACGGGTCGCAGTACGAGGACGGCATCTATATCCTGCTCAAGGAAGTGGTCGACAACGGGATCGACGAATTCATCATGGGGCACGGCAAGCGCATCGCCGTCAAGGTCGAGAACAACACCGTCTGCGTGCGCGACTTCGGGCGCGGTATCCCGCTTGGCAAGGTCGTCGAGTGCGTCTCGGAGATCAATACCGGCGCCAAGTACAACGACGACGTCTTCCAGTTCAGCGTCGGTCTCAACGGTGTCGGCACCAAGGCCGTCAACGCCCTGTCGGCAACCTTCCTGGTACGCAGTCACCGCGAGGGCGAATACGTCGAGGCCCGCTTCGAGCGCGGTATCCTGGTCAAGAAGAGCAAAGGCCGATCGAAGGACCGCAACGGAACCTATGTGGAGTTCAAGCCGGATCCGGAAATCTTCAGCGAGTACAGCTTCCTCGACGAGCATATCGCGCGGCGCATGCGTTTCTATGCCTATCTCAACGCGGGACTACAGATCGACTGCAATGGTGAGTCCTACGTCTCGGAAGGTGGCCTGCTGGACCTGATCACCGAGGAGAGCCTCTACGAGAAGATCTACTCGCCGCTCCATTTCCGCGACAAGACGCTGGATTTCGCCTTCACCCACACCAACCGTTTCAGCGAGGAGTACTACTCCTTCGTCAACGGCCAGTTCACCAACGACGGCGGCACCCACCTGAGTGCCTTCCGCGAGGGCCTGCTCAAGGGGATCAACGACTACAGCAAGGGCAAGTTCGACGGCGACGACGTCCGCGAGGGCATCCTGGCCGCCGTGGCGATCCGCCTGAAGGACCCCATCTTCGAATCGCAGACCAAGAACAAGCTCGGCAACACGGAGATCCGCGCATCCCTGGTAATCCGCGTGCGCGACTGCGTGGTCGACCTGCTGCACCGCGACAAGCGCACGGCCGACAAGCTGATGCTCAAGATCGAGGATACCCAGAAGCTGCGCAAGGAGCTGCAGACGGTCAAGAAGGTCGCCCGCGAGCGAGCCAAGGCCATTTCCATCCGCATCCCGCAGCTCAAGGACTGCAAGCAGCACCTCGACAAGAAGAAGGGCAAGGGGCAGGACTCGATGATCTTCATCACCGAGGGCCAATCCGCCGCCGGCTCGCTGGTCAGTTGCCGCGACGTCAACACCCAGGCCATCTTCACCCTCAAGGGAAAGCCGCTGAACATGTGCGACCTGAAACGCGACGCCATCTACAAGAACGTCGAGATCTACAACCTGATGCGCAGTCTCGACATCGAGGAGCACACCGACAACCTGCGCTACCAGCGCGTGATCATGGCAACCGATGCCGATGTCGACGGCCTGCACATCCGCAACCTGATGATCACCTTCTTCCTGCGGTTTTTCGAACCCCTGGTGGAACAGGGCCACCTGATGATCCTCGAGACTCCGCTTTTCCGTGCCCGCACACGCAAGGAGACAATCTACTGCTACAGCGAGGCCGAACGTGATGCGGCGATTGAGAAACTCGGTTCCAAGCATGAAGTCACCCGCTTCAAGGGCCTCGGCGAGATCTCCCCAGCCGAATTCAAGCAGTTTATCGGCGACAACATGCGCCTGCGACCGGTCAGCATCAAGAGCGAGCACTCGATTGCCGAGGTGCTCAACTTCTACATGGGCAAGAACACCCCCGACCGGCGCGACTACATCATGCAGAACCTGATTATCGACCCGAGTTCACTATGAAGAAAAAACTGCCACAACAGGAGTTCAGTTTCGACGCCTGGGCCGATCCCGATGCGGAGCCCCAGGCCGATGCCACGGCCGAACCGGAGGCCGCTGCGGAGAATTCACCCGCGGGAGAAAGCGAGGACACGCCCGATGAAGTGCGCCCCACCAGCGGGGTAAAACCGCCCACCATGCCGGGTGGCGGCGTGACCGGCAGCCACGGGCCGCTGCGCGCCATGATGGACCGCAACTTTCTCGAGTACGCCTCCTACGTGATCTGCGACCGGGCCATCCCGACCATGGAAGACGGCCTCAAGCCCGTGCAGCGGCGCATCCTCTGGTCCCTGCACGAGAACGACGACGGACGCTTTACCAAGGTGGCCAACATCGTCGGTCACTGCATGCAGTATCATCCACATGGCGACGCCTCGATCGGCGACGCTTTGGTCAACCTGACCAACAAGCGCTACCTGATCGAGGGACAGGGTAACTTCGGCAATCCGCTCACCGGCGACTCGGCGGCCGCCTCGCGCTATATCGAGTGCCGCCTGACCCCGCTGGCCCGCAAGGAGATCTTCAACGACGATCTCACCACGTTCGTCCAAAACTACGACGGGCGCAAGAAGGAGCCGGTCATCCTGCCAAGCAAATTACCCCTGCTGCTGATGTGCGGGGCCGAAGGCATAGCCGTCGGCATGTCCACCAAAGTCCTGCCGCACAATTTTGCCGAACTGCTGGAGGCGCAGATCGCCATCCTGCAGAAGAAGCCGTTCAAGGTGCTGCCGGACTTCTTCCAGGGCGGCGCGATGGATGTGTCGGAATACGACGACGGCAACGGCAAGATCAAGCTGCGGGCACGCTTCCAAAAAACGGAGGGGGCGCGGCTGGTTATTTCGGAAGTCCCCTTCGGCGCCACCACCGAGTCGCTGATCAGTTCCATCGAGGATGCGGTCCGCAAGAAGAAGGTCCCGGTCCGGGCGATCAACGACTTCACTGCCGCCAATGTCGAGATCGAGTTGCTGCTCAGTCCCGGAACCGCCCCGGACAAGGCCATCAAGGCGCTGTACGCCTTTACCGGCTGCGAGCACAGTATCTCCGCCCGGGCCGTCGTCATCCGCAAGAACCGCCCGGTCGACACAACCGTTTCCGAGATCCTGCGTGAGAACACGGCGCAATGCGTCGAGGTCATCCGGCTGGAACTGGAACTGAGGAAAAAGAACCTGCTCGACGCCCTGCACCAGAAGACGCTGGTCCAGATCTTTATCGAGAACCGCATCTACAAGCGCATCGAGGAATGCAAGACCGCCGAGGACGTACGCACGGCCATCCTGGAGGGCTTCGAGCCGTTCAAGCCAAAACTGCGGCGCGAGATCAACGACGAGGATCTCGAGATGCTGCTCTCGGTCCGCATCCGGCGCATCTCGCTGTTCGATATTAACAAGAGTCGCCAGGAGATCGAAGGGATCATGAAGGAACTGGCCGAGGTGGAAAAACACCTGGCCCGCCTGATCCCCTACGTCATCCGCTACCTGCGCGACCTGCTCAAGACCTACGGTGCCACCTACCCGCGTTGCACGGAGATCACCACCTTCTCCAATATCGAGGTACGCGAGCTGACCGCCACCGAGCTCAAGATCGGCTACGACGCCGAACGCGGGTTCATCGGCCACGGGGTCGGCGGCGATCCGCTCTTCGAATGCTCCTCCTACGACAAGCTGGTGTTTTTCTCCAAGGACGGGCGCTACTGGGTCATGCCGCCCCCCGAACGCTTCTTTGTCGACGGCGGCATGCTGCTGGCAGGCAAGGCCGACCGCGACCAGGAATACACCATGGTGTATACCGATGGCGACAGCGGCTTCACCTACATGAAGCGCTTCACGCTGGGCGGTTTCATCCTCGAGAAGGAATACCGCACCGCCCCCGAGGGCTCAACCGTCCTGCTGCTGCAGACCGGCGTCCCGGAGACGATTTATGTGAAGTACAAGCCGGCCAAGGCGCAGCGGATCCATCAGCAGATGTTCCAGCCGGCAGACATCCTCGTCAAGGGGGCCAAGGCACGCGGCAACCAGATGACCGCCAAGCGCATCGCCAATATCGCCACCAGCAAGCCACGCTGGTGGAACGACGAGGAAGAATCCCACAAGGGACATCTGCTGTAACGTGCCCATTTCCTGTAATGCCCGTTGAATCTCCAGTCTCCGGGCAAAGAATGACTGCCCAGTGTGTCAACTGAATGGATGGTCCCAGTTTTGCGGACTGATTTCTGCCTGCTGATGTAACCGTCTAGCCAAAAATATTTGAAATTTGTTTCCGTGTGCAGCGCTGTTTGTGCATTTCAACGTGTGGCGTGGTGCGAGTGTTCAGGGGTTCAGCGTTCAGAGTTCAGTCCTTTTGACCACCTTCGCTCTGACTCAGGCAAGTGC